>NZ_JAQRMS010000113.1 GCF_028599055.1 Candidatus Thioglobus sp. | reverse complement strand
TTGTTGCGTGATCTTAAGCAGGTAAATATTAAGAAATTTGCCCGCCTAAATGATAAATGTGAAAGTGTCTCAAAACAATTAACCGCCTGGCATAAAAGCTCGCTCAATGCCGCAAAATAGAGAGTTCTTACTTGAAAAACTGTTTGAAGCTTATTATTCAACCAGAAAAAACAAGCGCAATACTCATTCTTGCACTGAATATGAAGTCAATTATGAAAGCCATTTAATAACTTTGTGCGACCGGTTACTTGATAAAACTTACCAGCCTAAAAGATCCATTTGTTTTATTTCTTTTTACCCCGTACAAAGAGAGATTTTTGCGGCTAATTTTGAAGATAGAATTATTCATCATTTGATTTTTAATGCTATTAACCCTATTTTCGAGAGATTGTTTATTCATGATAGTTATAGTTGTCGGAAAAACAAAGGCACTTCTTACGGTATAAAACGAGCCAAAAGATTCACAAGAGCAGTTAGTGATAATTATACAAAAGAAGCCTATGTGCTAAAATTGGATATTCGAGGGTATTTTATGAATATTAATAAACAGGTGCTTTACAGGCAAATTTTTAATGTTCTGAATAAATACAAGCACGAGATACCGCTTGATTTTGATTTTTTAAAATGGATTATTAAGATTGTGATTTTTCATGATCCTGTTAATAATGTATTGGTAAAAGGCAAACAATCTGATTGGCAAGGGCTACCAAGAGACAAATCATTGTTTTACACCCCTCAAGGGGGTACTGAACAGAGTGCTAAAAGTGATACAGGCTTGCCTATTGGCAATCTTACTTCGCAACTGTTTGGTAATATTTACTTGCACGGGATGGATAAGTTTATAAAGTATCAATTAGGGTTTAAGTATTATGGGCGCTATGTGGATGACTTTTTACTGTTTTCTACTGATAAGCAAAAGTTGCTTGAAAGTATTGGGAAAATAGCGGCTTATCTTCAAGATGTTGGATTGGATATTCATCCAAAGAAAATTTATCTACAACCTATAAAACATGGTTTTAAATTTCTAGGGGTTTTTATATTACCGCATAGAGTAACCATTGATAGGCGCACGAAATCGAGCTTTTATCATGCATTAAGAAAAGACTTTTCTTCTAATGAAGATTTCGTTGCATCGATTAATTCCTACCTAGGTTATATGAATAATTACGATAGTTTCAGATTGCGAAGAAAACTATTATTTGACCCATCTTTAACAGTTAAGATGAAATTTACTGCTAATTCAAATTTGTCAAAAGTGAGTGTTTGTAGTGCGAGATAAGCTTATTTTATTATTTTTTCCTATTCTGCTTTCTGGCTGTGGCGGTGGCGGTGGCAGTTCTGTGGCTGTCGTGCAACAGCCTGCTTCTTATTATCAAAGCGCTGAATACAATGCTCAGTATGGCTTAGGCAATATCAACGCAGCCGAGATTTACTCAGATGGCTATTCAGGTAGCGGGGTGACAGTTGCAGTTATTGACACTGGTGTAGACTTAGATCATTCCGATTTGGCGGATAATATCGCCTCAGGCGGTTATGACTATGTTGATAATGATAGTGATGCCAATGCTAATGGACAGGGTGTATATATGAGCCATGGTACGCATGTGGCCGGCATTATCGCTGGGGTAAAAAATGATACTGGTATGCACGGTGTGGCTTATAGCGCTAAAATATTAGCCCTACGTGCTGGAAATTCAGCCGGATCTTTATCTAGTAGTGCCATTGAAAGCTCGATTGACCAAGCCATTAGCCAAGGGGCTAAGGTGATTAATGTCAGTTTTGGCTCATCTAGTATTTTGTCATCCACTGCCAATAAATGGTTGAGCGCACATAATAACGATATTGTGTCTGTGCATGCTGCTGGTAATTCAAGCTTGAGTGACCCTAGTTATGGTGCAAAACTTCCTGTTGACTCAGGGTATGAGGCACTTGCTGATAGTTTGATTGCTGTGGTGGCAACCGATTCAAGCAACACAATTGCATCTTATAGTAATAAGTGTGGCGTTGCAATGCAGTGGTGTATGGCTGCCCCTGGTAGCAGTGTTTATTCAACCGTTGATACTGATGATAACAACTATAATGATGATTATGCCACTTTTGATGGCACCTCGATGGCTGCACCCCATGTATCGGGTGCTGTGGCAGTATTACGTTCAAAATGGCCATCAAAAACAGCTGCTGAAACAGTTACTATTTTGTACGATACGGCGACAGATTTAGGCGCTACGGGCGTGGATGTTATTTATGGTAGAGGTTTATTGAATCTTGATAATGCGGTGTATGCACAAGGCGCTTTAACTGTGCAAACTGCATCGGGTGGCAGTCATTATTTAAGTGACTCTAGTTTTTCTAGTAGTAGTGTTTTAGGTAGTGCACTCAGTCAATCTTTAGAGATAGCTGTGTATGATAAATATAAGCGTGATTATTATTTTAATTTAAACAGTGCTGTGTCAACACCAGACCCATTAAAAATTAGTGATGAGTTGAAATTTAGTGATTCAAATTTTGAAATAGATCTTGAGCCTGGGATGAAATTGTCTAGTGAATTAAATAAAGGCTCTATTCAAATTCAAAATAACTACAAAGACATAAAGATATCTTTTTCAGACAAACAGCCAGCATCTAAAGTTTTTGCTTTTAATAATGAAGCAAGGATAGCTGGATTATCTGATACTTATTCATTGTATAGTGATTCACATCTTTCACAAATTAATAACGCCAAGATTATCAATATTTCTAGCACTGGCAACACTAAAACTTCTTTAGGTGTTGTATCTGGATATACAGATAAAAGTAGCACACACTCTATTAATGGTGTAAATGTATCTGTACTTATAAACCCCACTAAAGATTCATCATTAATTGCACAGATTAGCCATTTGGAGGAAGATGATACTTTTTTATCTAACTATTTTAGTGGTGCTTATCAAACCGGCATAGCTAAAACAAAATCTATTAATTTAATTGCTAGATCAAAAGTTAACGATCATTTAGTTGTTGTTGCTCAATATAATAAAGGGCGGACTAGTGTAAATACTTTGGAAAATTCAGTAGTATCAAATATTTCAACCATTGATAGCTCTGGGTATTCAGCATCTTTAGTTGGTGCTGACGTTTACTCTAAAGGTGATACATTATTTGCAACTTACAAGCAGCCAACAAGGGTTGAGAATGGCGATATGATCTTAACAACTGCCAATGGATTAAATATGGATGATAGTATTAGTTTTGTCGATCAAACAGTTTCATTAAGCCCTATAGCAAGTGAAAAAATATTGACGGTTGGCTATTCAACTGATTATAGTAAAGATGCCGCCATGACAGTTTTATTGAATTACAGAGATAATCCAAACCATGATGCAACTGCTAAATCTGAAAATCAAATGATGATAAAGATAAATAAAAAATTCTAATGAATAGAAAACTAAAAATAAGTCTTGTAATTTTTTCACTTGTTGTGTTGTTGGGTTGTACTTCTGAAGAGGTTAAAACCTCGGATCAGCACATTCAGATTGATTTAAGTAAGGCTATTAAAGTCAACGAACATTTGCTGTATATTCCCATTGGCAGGGGTAATGATGGATGCATGATGTATCAAGCTTATTCGCAAACGAATCCAACCACCCAAGCCATTATTTATCAAAATGGTTTGGGTGGGTTTTCAATGAGTAAAAATAAGCAAAATTGTTTATAGATATGATATTTAAGGTGTAAATAAAGTCTAAAGCGTGGATTGCTTTGAGTATAATTTTTGGCTTATAGTGTTTGTTTTTTT
>NZ_JAQRMS010000112.1 GCF_028599055.1 Candidatus Thioglobus sp. | reverse complement strand
CGATGTCATTAGCTATAAGCAGTATAACTTGCGGGTTTTGTTGAGCATGCTCGATTAATGCCAACGCATCAGCACTGCCATATAAAGAGCCCCAATAGGTTTTTTTACCCGAAGCTAAGGTGCTGACCTTGTCAGGCTGTAAATAACCCATGCGTTAAGCTTCAGCGTTCAGAACGTCAACACCTTCATTGTCTAATAGCTGGATTAGCTGAATCAAAGGCAGGCCAATTAAAGTATTGGGATCTTTACCATCAAGCTCACTAAATAAACCAATACCAAGACCTTCTGATTTGAAGCTTCCGGCACAATTGTAAGGCTGCTCTTTTTTTAAATAGTTGTTAATTTGCTCAAGGCTTAGCGATCTAAAAACCACTTTAAATGTTTCAACAATTGTTTGTATATTGTTGTTATTTGTATTTAAAAGACACAAACTAGTAACAAATGTAACGGTTTTTCCAGAACATTCGCTAAGCTGTTTAATGGCATTCTCATGCGTGTGCGGCTTGCCTAATACTTGATCGTTCGCACCCTTTCCATCTTGCAATGTAGCCACTTGATCTGAGGCGATAATCAACCCTTGATGAAACTTTGCCACTTCTTTTGCTTTATCTTGAGCCAATCGAAACACTAACTGCTCAGGCGTTTCCCCTAAATTTCTTGATTCATCAACGTCAGGCGAGTGCGTTACAAAGCTTAAACCGAGTTTGCTTAGTAGTTCTTTTCGAAAAGGGGATGAAGAAGCAAGAATTAATGACACGAGTGCTATGGGTGTTTGTAAAATAGAAGTCATTTTACGTTATTTAGGGCTTTTTCATGCGCTTATCCATCATCGTTGCTATGGACGACAATCAACTTATTGGTAAAGATAATGCTTTGCCTTGGCATTTACCAGCTGATTTAGGTTACTTTAAAAAAACCACCAGCGGAAAAACCGTGTTAATGGGTAGAAAAACTTATGAGTCTATTGGCAGGCCGTTGCCTAATCGTCGCAATGTGATTATCAGTCGTAATGCGGATTTTTTGGCCGAAGGCTGTGAAGTGGTCGGAAGTATTGATCAAGCGCTTGAGTTGGCCAAGGCTGATGAGGAAGTTATGGTGATGGGCGGTGCTTCTTTTTATGAGCAAATGCTGCCAAGCGTTGATCGTTTATATATTACTCAAATTGAAGGTGAGTATGAAGGCGATGCGCATTTTCCAGATTTTGATCGTGCTGATTTCTCCGAGAGTTTTAGAGAGTCGCATCAGCCGGATAAAAAAAACCAACATACTTATCACTTTACTATTTTGGATAGAAAATAACCATGTTTAAATTTACAATCCTACTACTTTCTGCTTTATTGTTATCAAGCTGTGTATTGACCAAAGTTGTTACCGTGCCAATGCGTGTTGGTGGCGCAGTCATTTCAATTGTTCCGGTGGTGGGCGAGGGGATTGATGAAACCATTGACGAAGCGGCCGATGTCATTGATGCTGTGCCTATTTAATTCAGAATTTTGACATAAAAAAAGGATTGCAATTAGCAATCCTTTTTTAGTTAACCCTATTTTTTAGCATTTTCAGCCAAAACCCGTTTAAAGTCTTTTGGCATCACCTTGATAAAGTGCGTTAGCTCCTCATCCCAGTTATCTAGGATGCGTTGTGCAACGGCTGATCCGGTAAATTTTGCATGATTTGTGACAAAAGCCTTCAGTTCAGCTTGCGCTTCATCATCCATTGGATCAAGATCAACCATGATCGGGTTAACCATGTCTTTGAACGTGTTATTTGGGTTATAAATATAAGCAATACCGCCACTCATACCTGCACCAAAGTTACGACCCACTTCACCCAACACTGTGACTCGACCGCCAGTCATGTACTCACAACCATGATCGCCAATACCTTCTACAACCGCTGTCACACCTGAGTTTCGTACACAGAATCTTTCTGATACGCAACCTGACAGATATATTTCACCGCCGGTAGCGCCGTAACCACAGACGTTACCTGCAATAATTTCATCTTGTGCATTAAAGCTAGAATTTTTAGGCGGGTAGACAATCACTTTACCACCAGATAAGCCTTTGCCAACGTAGTCATTAGCGTCACCTTCTACTTCAAGCGTAATACCTTTTGCCGTAAAGGCGCCTAATGATTGACCAGCAGAACCATTAAATTTAATGTGAACACTGTCATCTGCTAGGGTGTTGCCACCACGGGCTTTAACTAGGCGTGAGGATAGCATCGCACCAACGGCACGATCAACGTTGGTGATCTTGCTTTCAATTGTTACAGGTTGGTCATTGCTAACTACTGATTTAGACTGTTCAAATAAGGTGTTATCAAGCTGCAGTTCTAGTTGATGATCTTGGATTTGTGTTTGGTAAGTGCCTGCATTGGCGTGTGGTTTTTGTGCCGGTGTTAATAAGGCGTCTAGATTAATTGTGCCTTGCTTCCAATGCTCAATTGCTTGATTCATCTCTAACATGTCAACACGACCAATCATCTCATTGACGGTTTTAAAGCCAAGATCTGCCATGATAAGGCGTAACTCTTCAGCAACCATGAATAGGTAATTAACAACATGCTCAGGTTTGCCGGTAAACTTCTTGCGCAATTCTTTATCTTGTGTGGCGATACCAACCGGACAAGTATTTAAATGACACTTACGCATCATGATACAACCCATAGTAATTAACGGCGCTGTTGAGAAACCAAATTCTTCTGCACCTAACAATACGCCAATAGCAACATCACGACCTGTTTTTAGCTGTCCATCCGTTTGAATGACCACACGAGAACGAAGATCGTTCATCACTAGTGTTTGATGTGTTTCAGCCAAGCCTAGCTCCCAAGGCAAGCCTGCATGCTTAATAGAAGTAAGTGGCGATGCACCTGTGCCGCCATCATGACCAGCGATAACGATGTGATCAGATTTTGCCTTAGTTACACCGGCAGCAATCGTACCTACGCCGACCTCGGCTACTAATTTCACACTAATGCGTGCTTCTGGATTAGAGCGCTTTAAGTCAAAAATAAGTTGTGACAAATCTTCAATAGAATAAATATCGTGATGAGGCGGTGGAGAAATTAACCCCACGCCAGGTGTTGAGTGGCGAATGGCAGCAATACCTTCGTCAACTTTTGAACCTGGCAATTCACCACCTTCGCCTGGCTTAGCGCCTTGTGACACTTTAATTTGAATCTCATCGGCGTTGTTTAGGTAGTCAATAGTGACACCAAAACGACCTGAAGCTACTTGTTTAATTGCACTGCGACGTGAATCGCCATTGGCATCAGGCGTCCAACGTTTGGCATCTTCGCCACCTTCGCCGGTATTTGATTTACCGCCTAAGCGGTTCATGGCGATGGCTAATGATTCGTGAGATTCTGCAGAAATTGAGCCGAAACTCATCGCACCTGTAGCAAAGCGTTTAACGATTTCTTTGGCGGTTTCAACCTCATCTAGTGCAATCGGATTACCCGCTTTGAATGACATAAGACCACGTAAGGTTGAATTGCGTGTACCTTCTTCATTGGCGTGTTTGGCGAATGCCCAATAAGCGGACTCGTCATTATTTCTAGCAGCTAATTGTAGGTTAGAAATAGTTTTCGGATCCCACATGTGTTTTTCACCACCACTGCGCCAATGATATTGACCTAGATTGTCAAGTGTTTGAGTATGGTAGGCGTGTTGATGGCGCTTTTCACCTTCTGCCTGAAGAATGTCAAAATTAACACCATTAATGCGTGAAGCTGTTTCGAAGAAACATTTCTCCATTACTTCTGGCGCAAGGCCAACCGCTTCAAAGA
>NZ_JAQRMS010000111.1:1379-3807 GCF_028599055.1 Candidatus Thioglobus sp. | reverse complement strand
TGTTGTTGTTGAAGACATAGAGGCGCAAGTTTATCTAAAAAAATTAGGCCATGAGTTAACTCAGTTCAGCGAAAACCCTGATAAGCATTTTGATTTTTTCCTATTAAACGATAACAGTATCAATGCATTTGCAGGCTCTTATGGCTATATTGGCGTACATACCGGCATGTTGTTTAGTTCCGAATCTGAGGCGGAGCTTGCAGGCGTATTGTCGCACGAAATATCTCACGTGACGCAAAACCACTTAATGCGCTTTAGTGAAAAAACCGATAAGCAAACCTACATTATGTTGGCTGGTATGTTGGCTGCCGCGTTGGTTGATAATTCCAACGCTTCACAAGCCATTGCCGCTTCTACCGTTGCAGGCACAGCACAGCAAAATATTAATTTCACCCGTGAACATGAGTGGGAGGCTGATCGGGTTGGTACCACCATGTTGTCAAAATCAGGTTTTAATCCTAATGGCATGGCACTTTTTTTTGAGAAATTAGAAGATGATCCTAATGCTATTGAGTTTTTACGCTCACATCCGCTCAGTGTTAATCGTATTGCCGATGCGCAGTCGCGCTCAAGTCGATTGAGCGGTAGCTATCGTGAAGATGCTTTTGAATATATTACTACTAAAGCTCGTCTTTATTACCGTCAACATAAGCGTATTAAGCTTGATAAAACTGACGATGTGGCATTGTATATGCAAGCTTACGATGCTTTCGAATTGCAACAATACGCACAAGCGAAAAGCTATATTGATCAGTTATTATTGGTTAATGATAAAAATCCAACCTATATTTTAGCGGGGAGGGTTTATTCAAAGCTGGAGCAATTAGAGCAGTCACAGCAATACTTCTCGCATGTTATTGATACTGAGTCCGGTGCTTATTTTGCTGCACAAGCCTATTTGGACAACGATCAAACGCAGCAGGGTATTAGCTTGTTAAGGCGGTATCTGAAGCGCCATGAAGGTACTTATTTATCACACAAATTGCTATCGTCTTTGTATGTGGCAACTGGCCAATTGGATCGTGCACATATTCATAATGCCAAAGCTTTAATTCGCCAAGGCAAGCTTGATGAAGCGGTTACTCGTTATGAGCGTGCCAAAGCAACGACGCGCTCACAAGATTTATTTGATGTGATTGAGGTTGAGATCGAGCGCTTAGAAAAACGCATCGATTTGTACAAAGAATTATCTTAGTGAGTTTTAAGCACCAACGACTTTAACGCCATTTGGTGTGCCTAATAGCAGCACGTTGGCACCACGATTAGCAAACAATCCATTAGTCACTACACCAACAATACTGTCTAGTTCAGTTTCCATCGCTTTAGGATCGGTAATTTTTAAGCCTTCAACGTCTAAAATTAAATTACCGTTATCCGTAACAAAGTTCTCTCTAACAAATGGCGTGCCGCCAATACGACGTGTGATTTGATGTTTTACATAGTTAGCTGCCATTGGAATTACCTCAACAGGTAGTGGAAAGTCACCCATTACCTTAACAAGTTTTGACTCGTCCGCAATACAAACAAATTTGTCAGCCACAGCAGCCACGATTTTTTCACGTGTTAATGCACCACCACCACCTTTGATTAGGTTTAAGCCGTCGTCTGATTCATCAGCGCCATCAATGTAAACTGAAATTGCTTCAACTTCATTTAGATCAAATACCTTAATACCGTGACCTTCTAAGCGCTCTGCAGTTGCAACTGAACTAGCTACTGCGCCTTTAATGTCGTCTTTCATTGTTGCGAGCGCATCAATGAAAAAATTAGCTGTTGAGCCGGTGCCCACGCCTATAATAGTATCTTTAACCACGTATTTTAGTGCCTCTTGTGCCACGGCAAATTTCATTTCGTCTTGAGTCATAATGTGCTCCATAAAATCTAAATATTCAATCAATTATACACGATGAAAAAAATCATTCTTGCTAGCAATAATAAGGGAAAAATTAGGGAATTTAACACCATGCTGTCCGATATTTACGAGGTGGTTTCTATGAGCGATATGGGCGTTGAAGAGGTGCCAGAAATTGGACTAACGTTTGTTGAAAATGCCCTGATTAAAGCGCGTAATGCTAGTGAGCAATCAGGCTTGCCAGCATTGGCAGATGATTCTGGCATTGTGGTCGATGCACTTAATGGTGAGCCAGGTATTTATTCGGCGCGCTATGCCGGTAATCATGGCGACGATGAGGCTAATACGCAGAAAATTCTTGATGAAATGGCTGATGTGCCTGATGGTCAGCGTAGTGCACGATTTTGGTGCGCCATTGTATTTGTTGAGCATGCTAATGATCCAACCCCGATAATTGTTCAGCGTGGTTGGGAGGGTGAAATTCTGCGTGAAAAAGTTGGTGAAAATGGTTTTGGCTATGATCCAATTTTTTATGTGCCAACCCGGGGTTGTGCGTCAGCTGAGTTAGCGCCTGAA
>NZ_JAQRMS010000111.1:0-1279 GCF_028599055.1 Candidatus Thioglobus sp. | reverse complement strand
GCCACCTTTATCGCTGTATATCCATTATCCGTGGTGTGTTAAAAAATGTCCCTATTGTGACTTTAACTCCCACGAAGGAGAGGGCAGAAGTGGCTATATTAAAGCGCTGTTAGCAGATCTTGATAACGACCTAAACTACATTCAAAATAGAAAAATTCATTCGATTTTTATTGGTGGCGGCACCCCAAGTTTGATGAGCGAGCAAGCGCTAAATGAATTGTTTGTTGGCTTGAGAGATCGATTAGACTTTGAAAAAGATATAGAAATCACCCTAGAAACCAACCCGGGTACATTTGAAGTTGAAAAATTCAAAGCCTTTAAAGACATTGGTATTAATCGACTATCTATTGGCGTGCAGTCTTTTGATGACAAGCATTTAAAATCTTTAGGTCGCATTCACAGTGCGCAAGAGGCAAGCAAGGCTTGCACCGAAGCGGCAAAGATTTTTGATAATTTTAATATTGACTTGATGTATGGTTTGTCAGGGCAAACATTAGCGCAAAGTTTGAGCGACATTCATCAAGCGATTGATTTAAATCCGACTCATATCTCTTTTTATCAACTCACTATTGAGTCCAACACTTTATTTGCTAAATTTCCACCAACTTTGCCACAAGGCGATGACATTTGGACAATGGGTGAGCAGGGTGTGGCGCTATTAGAGCAGCATGGTTTTACGCGTTACGAGGTATCAGCCTTTGGTAAAAAACCCTCTAAGCACAATTTAAATTATTGGGAATTTGGTGACTATATTGGCATTGGTGCAGGGGCGCATGGCAAAATCACACTTGCTGAAGATTGGAAAGTCATTAGAACGCTTAAATCAAAATCCCCTAAAGACTATATAGAAAACTGCAAGAAAACCACTGAAACCATTGAGAATGTAACCTTTGAATTTATGTTGAATGCACTCAGACTTAAAAAAGGATTTGATTTTAATTTGTTTGAAAGTCAAACTGGGCAATCTATTAAAAAAATTGAGGTGCATTTGGCTAAAGCTCAATCGCTAGATTTATTAATTGTGAAGGAAAAAAATGCAAGGCCAAGTGAGAAGGGTTACAATTTTTTAAATGACTTGCAAGCTATTTTTCTGTGATATAATTTTTTTGATGAAAACCATACTGTCTTTATTATTACTGGTGTTTGCGGCATTGGCTGTAGCAAGCATTGACTCTAAAACTACAGAGACTATCGATCCTCACTGTGCTCATATTAGTGGCATTGATCACAACGTATCTATGGCTCTCTAAAAGTCATTATTAATTTTAAATATAAGAGT
>NZ_JAQRMS010000110.1 GCF_028599055.1 Candidatus Thioglobus sp. | reverse complement strand
AAAGTTAATAACTTGTTCACATTTTTTGAACAAAAGAATTTCATTATATCTTAGTTCATTTTTTATGAACAAACAATAATGCAAAAGACGATATATAGTCAATCTTATCCTAGAGTGACAAAATGGCTTAAAGAGGCAAGGGAGGAGAGGTCTTTGACAATGAGGCAATTGGCAAAGATATTAGAAGTCCAGCATTCTATTATTTGGAATATAGAAAATAATGAGCGCAGATTGGATATTGTGGAATACGTAAATTATTGTGAAAAGCTAAATATTGACCCTGTTGTTGGAATTAATATAATCAGAGATAAGCTTTAAATAACTTATGTTAGATGATTAATCAATCGGATCCACATCTAAATACCAGCGAACTTTATTTTTAAGCTTGATGGTGTCAATATGCTGGGTAAAGGTGGCTAGCATCTGATGAAGTGCCGCCCTATCATTAGACTGCAAGTACAAATTAAAATAATAATAATCCGCCTTTTTCTCAATTGAGTTAGGTGTTGGGCCCCAAATCTCAACGCCATTCATATCAATGCTTTTAAGCAGGCCGGCCACTTCTTGTAAAAACGCTTGAGCGTTGTCTTTATTTTTGGCATTGGCACAAAGCTGTGCTTGATGAGCAAATGGTGGCATCATCGCACTCATCCTTTGCTTAAGCAGCCCGCTGGCAAACTGTGTGTATCGATTTGATAAGACAAAGTTAAACATAGGGTGCTCTGGGAAGCGTGTTTGAATAGCCACTTCGCCTTGTTGGCCACTTCTTCCAGCACGTCCAGATACTTGGATAAGTAGTTGCGCCAAGTATTCGGTAGCGCGGAAATTGGTTGATAAAAACCCGCCATCAATGTCCAAAATGCCCACCATGGCTAGATTGGAAAAATCATGACCTTTGGCCAGCATTTGCGTGCCAACAATGATACAAGGCTCGCCAGAATTAATTTTTTCTAAGTGTTGAGCGAGTGCTTTTTTGCGCCTAGTGGTGTCGCGATCAATACGAATAATTGGGGTGTCTGCAAAGTGCGACCCTAGTGTTTCTTCCAGGCGTTCTGTGCCGTAGCCATAAACTTCCAAACTTGGCTGGGCACAATCAGGGCAAGTTTGTTCTGGCATTTTCTCATCACCGCAGTGGTGACATTTGAGTCGGTTAATGTGGCGGTGATAAATCATTGAAGCGTGACAATGATTGCATTCAGACTTCCAACCGCACTCTGTACAAAAATACACCGGCGCATAGCCACGTCGGTTGATAAACAGCATCACTTGTTTGCCGCTAGATAAGTACTGCTGCATTTTTTCAACCAGCAATTTTGATAGGGCGCCATCTGTATTGGTGCGCATATCAATCAGGCTGACTTTTGGCATCATCACATCACCCGCTCGGTTAGCTAGCGTTAAACGAGTGAGTTTGCCATCCATGGCATTTTTTAAAGTCTCAAGACTTGGGGTGGCTGTGCCTAAAATTAGCGGGATATTGGCCTGCTTAGCGCGAATAAAACTTAAATCTCGTGCAGAATAACGAAAGCTAGATTGTTGTTTAAATGAGCCATCATGCTCTTCATCAATAATAATCATGCCCAAATTAGGCATGGGTGCAAAAATGGCGCTACGGGTGCCTAAAACCACACCCGCTTCACCGCTTTTTGCCATCAAATAGGCGTCTAATTTTTGTGTTTCATTGAGTTGCGAATGAATGGCCACCACACGTGTTTCTAAACGATTTTCAAAACGAAAGATCATTTGCGGTGTTAGGCCAATTTCAGGCACTAAAACCAATACTTGCTTGTTTTGATCAAGTGCTGCCTGGGTAATGCGCAAGTAAACTTCGGTTTTTCCACTACCGGTTACCCCATGTAGTAAAAATCCATGATAAGCATTCTGTTTGACAAGAATGCTGTTAATGGCAGTATTTTGCTCGTCGGTGATCTCAAAATCAGGCTGATTAACTTGGGTTGGTAGGCCGACAACTTTTTTGATCTTGGCCTCTTTGCCAAGGCGCAAGTTTTTAGGTAGAACGGCCAATAGTACTTCGCCAATAGGGTGGTGATAGTATTTAGCAGACCAAAATAAAAAATCCAAAATTGGCTTATCAAGGATTGGTGTCTCGTCTAGTATTTGTTCGACTGATTTTAGCTTGTCAAATTCACTTTTTTGCTTATTAGACAACACAATGCCAACAACCTTTTTAGCGCCAAAAGGTACTTTAACACGTGCGCCAACAGCCACTTCAGTATCACTCAGATAATCAAAAGTTCGATTTAAAGGGACGGAAATAGCAACTTCAACGATTGGCATCAACTAGGGAAAGTTATCAACGTAAAATAAATCATTTTATCAAGTAAAGCTCTGACGTGATTGTTATTCAAAATAGTATTAATGACTCATCTATTGATGAAGGTTATTTGGCTGCTAGCTTACAACAGGTAATAGCCGACTTGGGTAAACCTGAGAGCGAGTTGTTAATTCGAATTGTTAATAAGGCTGAAATTCAAAGTTTAAATAAAACTTATCGACACAATGATAAGACCACCAATGTACTGTCTTTTCCAAGTGATCTGCCTATTGAGATAGATGAGTCAATTTTGGGTGATGTGGTTATTTGTCGTGATGTGGTAGCTAGTGAGGCGAAAGATCAAAGAAAATCTTTTGATGATCACTTACTGCACATGGCCATTCATGGCACACTGCATTTGATGGGTTATGACCATATTGATGACAAGGATGCCAACAAAATGGAAACTTTAGAGGTAAAAATTTTGGAAAAAATGAATATCGCCAATCCTTATCAGTAAAAATTTATTACTCACTATGTTCCATGTGGCCAATTCGCTCCATGGCTCGTAATTCATCGTCAATATAATACATTTTGAGTGAATTTCGCTCCCAAGGAGGCACGCCAGCCTCTTGCAGTACCTTTTTTAGGGATTGGGAGTGGGTTTTTCCAGGTAATTTAATGCGCTGACCTTCGGTGCGATGACGAACGGAAAAATTTGGCAAATTTTGCAATTCAAGCTGAATTGGGCAAGTTCTGTCTTTTTTATCGTCGGCATTGTCTATAAAATATAATTCTTGTTGATAGCGTCTAATTTCATAGTCATCCCATTGCACTAAAGGTTTGGCGTCTTGTTTTGCATGAAGTAGATCAATAATTTGACTCATAACCTTATCAGTGGGCGCTAAAAAACCCAGCAAACTCAGATGGTGACGCAAAATATTCTTAATTCTATGTGTTTCTAGTTTAATGAGCTCGACAGTATTAATGCGACCACTGTCATTGATAATGTTGTTGCTTTGTAAATCAATATCCGCTAATTCTCGTGTTAGTTTTAAGGCTTCTGATTGATGTTTGGCGCTCCTAGATAGGATTTTTGCTAAATTTTTATAAATAGTTGAGAGTTTTGGAATTATCTCTAAACGCAAGAAATTGCGCCTAAAATTAGTGTCTTTGTTGCTATCGTCCTCTATCCAGTTAAGTTTGTGCGTTTTAGCATAATCAATAATTTGAGCTTTGCTAATATCCAGCATGGGGCGATAATGACTACCTTTGCCCAAGGGTTTTTCTTTAGGCATGCTAGCCAGTCCGGCGCTGCCAGCACCTCTAAATAATTGTAAAAGTAACGTTTCAGCCTGATCTTGTTGGTGATGTGCAGTGCACAGCACCTCATTGTCTAGCAAATTACAAGATAATGAGTGATAGCGACTTTTACGAGCATTTTCTTCAATATTTTTAGAATTTTCTATATTTAAGTCAATATTTGAGTATGGAACATTGAGTGTGTTGCATACACTTTGGCAAAACAAATGCCAATC
>NZ_JAQRMS010000011.1 GCF_028599055.1 Candidatus Thioglobus sp. | reverse complement strand
AAAATTCGTGAAAAATGTCAAGGCTTTAATGCTTGGTTGACGCAATTAGAGGGTTTGGGTGGATGATCAAGCACAAAGACTTCAGGCACTAGATACCTCCCGTTCTTTTTTAATCCAAGCACCAGCTGGTTCAGGCAAAACTGAATTACTCACCCAGCGCTATCTTCGATTATTAGCAGTTAGCGATTCGCCCGAAGGTGTATTGGCAATGACGTTCACTAAAAAGGCAGTTAGTGAGCTTAAAGCTCGGGTAATCGATGCGTTAAAAGCTGCTAAAGGTGAGCGCCCCGAACAGGCGCACAAGCAGCAAACCTATGATCTGGCCAATGAGGTATTAGCACGATCTGAAACGCTTGGTTGGCAGTTGCTGGAGATGCCTCAGCGCCTTAAAATTTCCACCATTGATGGGCTGGCTAATTTAATCACCACGCGCTACCCAAGGCCAGGCACCTGGGTTAACAAGAAAATTATCACCCAAACTTGGCAGCAAGAGGCGATTTATCTGCAAGCCGCAAAACAAACACTGCTTAGTATTGATACGCCAGATTTTGCTCAGCCGATTCAGCAAACCTTGCTGTATTTAGATAATAATGTCAATCGCTTCTATCAGCTGCTGACCACCATGCTCGCCAAACGCGATCAGTGGCTCAATAAGCTATACGTCAAAGATGTTTTTAATGCGCAAAGCCTGAAAACGAGCGCTAATCAAATTATCAATCAACATCTGGCGCAGCTATTGGCGTTAGCTGAAGCTGAGTTTAAGCAGGATTTTTTTGAGGCGTTAAGCAGTAATACTCAAGCTGAAATTGCACAAATTAATGCCTTGCCCGGCGCCAAATCTAGTGACTTGTCTCAGTGGCAAAGTTTGGCAGATATATGTTTGACAGCGGGTGGAACATGGCGCAAAACACTAACCAAGGCGAATGGTTTTCCTGCAGAACTCAAAGCGCAAAAATTAACGGTTTTAGATGTGTTGTCAGCCTTGTCTGGGCAAACAGAATTAGAGCGATTGTTGAGTGGCGTTAAACATTTGCCCGAGTTAGATTTCGCTGAGGATCAAATTCAGGCACTGAGTAATATTGCGCAAGTATTAAAAATAGCCGTTGCGCAGCTAAATATTTTATTTGAAGCACAGCAGTCTAGCGACTTTATCCAAGTAGCATTAGATGCAGATCAGGTCTTAAGTGATCATGGTGCTACGGATGTGGCACTGTTTTTAGATTATAAAATACAACACTTATTGATTGATGAATTTCAAGACACTTCGAGTACTCAGTTTGCACTGATCGAGAAACTCATTGCCAGCTGGCAACCAACAGATGCTAAAACGATTTTTTTGGTGGGCGACCCCATGCAATCTATTTATCTATTCAGGCAATCTCAAGTTGGCTTGTTTTTACAAGTCAGAGTATCTGGCATTGCCAATTTAAACCCTGAATTTTTACAATTAACCACGAATTTTAGATCAGATAAAGCGGTGGTCGAAACCAACAATGCGTATTTCTCTAGTATTTTCCCTAAAACAGAAAATGCGCAAGAAGGAGCAATTTGTTATGCACATTCAAGCGCTAATTTAGCGGCTACTCAGCAAGGGTGTGTTAAGTTTTATCCATTAGCCCATCGCCAATACGCCCAAGAGGCGCAACAAGTACGAGAAATTGTTGAACAAAATAATGACAGAGAAGTGGCGATATTGGTTAGAAATCGCTCGCATTTATCAGAGATTGTTCCTGCGCTAAAGGCTGCTGGTATTGAATTTGAAGCCTTAAAAACCACGCCTTTAAAACAAGCCTCTTTCACGCGAGATTTAATCGCGCTTAGTCGAGCTATATTAAGCTTGGGTGATAAGCTTGCTTGGTTGGCTGTTTTGAGAGCGCCGTGGTGTGGTTTGCTATTGGCAGATATCTTAACCATTGCCGAGGTTGAGCATCAGGTTGTTTTTGAGGCATTGGACCAGCCTGATTTTTTACAAACACTCAGTTCAGATGGCGTTAATCGAGCGCAAGCCTTGCACGCTTCATTATTAAGTGCGGTAGACAACCAATCAAGATTTAGCACCTTGCAGCGACTTGAGTTTGCCATACAACAATTGTGTCCACAGCAATCACTAACTGAAAAACAGCGCATGATTAAACGCCAGTTTTTAGCCATTATTCATGAATGCGAGGTATTGGGTCAGCTCAACATTCAAACCATTAATCAGCAACTGGACGAGTTGTATGCACCGAGCACCCCGAGCACCGTTAAATTAATGACCATTCATCAAGCCAAAGGTCTAGAATTTGACGTGGTTATCATTCCCGGTTTAGGCAGGGCGCCTAGAGCTAATCAATCGCCAATTATTCAGCTCCATGAGTTTGTTGATCAATCATTGTTATTGGCGCCAATTAAGTCCTATCAAGCTAAAAACCCAAGCCGTACCTATCAATATTTGCAACAATTTGAATCTCGCCAAGGACATTTTGAAAGTATGCGCTTGTTGTATGTGGCGATGACACGTGCTAAATCAGACATTCATTTATTGGCCACTTTAAATAGCAACAACAAAGCCAGTAGCAATACGTTTCTTAAATTACTTGAGCCATTATTAAAACACCAATTCGACGCCGCGCCAGCTGTGGAGGAGGATCTAGATGTTACTCCTGAGGCGCTACAATTGCATCGTTACACAACCCCGTTAACATCGAGTCATTATGCCCATGAAGCGCACGAAGTGGCTAATATTAACAATAGTATTGATTTGGGTTATAAGAGCTTATTAGGCACATTCGTGCATCAGTGTTTTGAATTAGACGCTTTTGAATTGGACAAAGATGTGCTTGATGCTCGGTTAATAGAGTTAGGTATTGCCACCCAGGCGTTAGACTCAGCACGCCAGAGCGTAGCACAATTATTAGCCAATACCAAAACAGATGCTAATTTTGATTGGCTGTTTAAATCAAGAGACTCAACACAGGTAGAGGCTGAATTTAGCCATCAAGGCAAAAGCGTAATTATTGATCGATTATTTATAGATAATGATATTTTATGGATTATTGATTTTAAAACGGCCGATCTGCTTATGGGCGAATCTCAGGCAGATTTTATTGAGCGTCAGCGTCAAAAACACAGTAAACAGCTATTATTTTATAAAGAAGTGCTATCCAATAACTATACAAACGACATTAAGTGCGCTTTGTATTGTCCAAGTGTGCAAACTTTAATCGAAATTGTTTGATTGACAATATTTGCTAAATTTCTAAAATTTATTAGATTAAAACTGCGGTTGACCGCTATATTGTTGCTATACCGGTGTGTATATAATAAATTCTACTTTGGTACGTGTTTAATACTACTATCTCCTTAAATATAGAGTTGCGTGCCAAAGTACCTATTTTTTTTAAATAGACAAGGTAAATCATGAACAAATCAGAACTAATCGACGCAATCGCAACAACAGCTGGCTTATCTAAGGCAGATGCAACTCGCGCACTTAACGCAACAACTGATGCTATCACAGGCGCAATGTCAAAGGGTGACGTGGTGCAAATTACAGGTTTTGGTAGTTTTGTTACCAGAGCTCGCGCAGCTCGCGCAGGCCGCAACCCACAAACAGGTGCAGCAATTCAAATTAAAGCATCAACTGTGGCTGCATTTAAAGCAGGCAAGGCGCTTAAAGACGCAGTTAACTAACAACTGATTATTCAATCAGTTCTCGGGGGAGAAATAAAAAAGCACCTTCGGGTGCTTTTTTATTGCGCTATTTCTAAGCGCAATGGTTAAAAATAGTTAAGGGTAAGTCATGATTCAAAATGTTGGCAGAAAGGATGCGCAAATCAGAACAGTTCTTGGGGCTGTTCTGATTATTCTGGCGATATTTGTGAGTAGCTATTTAGCCTTGGTTGGTTTATTTTTAATTGCAACTGCATTGGCCGAGTGGTGTGTTATTTATAAGCTACTAAATATCAGCACTTACACAGCGCTTAACTCAAGCTTCCGATATAGGTAGTTATAATAAGATGATGAATCCAGCCACCATTGATCAGCAATTGCTGACACGTACAATTTATATTATTGATGACGATGGTGATATTTTGCAATCGTTAACAGACTTTTTTCAATTGAAAGGTTTCAAGGTGAAAAGCTTTTGCTCAGCACTTGATTATTTGGCAGCGCTTGATAACAAGCCAGGGCTGGTAATTAGTGACATCTCTATGCCACAAATGAGCGGCATACAATTGCTTGAGAAGCTAAATGAGTGTCAGCACTTACGACCTGTTTTGTTTATGACCGGCGTGGCCAGTATTGAATTGGCTGTTGAGGCGATGCAACTAGGTGCGCGTGATTTTATTGAAAAACCTTTTTCAACCCGTGTTTTATTAGATAAAGTAATTGAAATTCTCAAGCAATCTGAACAGCAATTTTCAATTGCTGAACGCCGCCATAGTTTAACCAAGCGAGAAGCGCAGGTATTTGACTTGGTAATTGATGGGCTTAGTAACTCAGCTATTTCTGAATCATTGTTTATCACTGTTTCAACTGTAGAGAAGCATCGCGCCATGATGATGAGAAAAATGCAAGTCATGTCATTAAATGAATTATTTGAATTGTCTAAAAACATGAAAAAACTACCATGATCGGGTTGATTCGATTTTTCATCATTGGTTTTTATTGGTTAGCAACTGTAACGATTGCCAATGAATTGGCACTAACCCAAGCGCAGCAACAGTGGCTTAAGGCGCATCCTGATATTCGTATTGGTATTGATCAACACTGGTACCCTGTTGAATATGTTGACAACGACGGTATGGCTGCAGGTATTTCAAACGATATTGTGCAGTTGATGGTGCAACAAAGTAATATTGACCTAACTTATAACAATCAATTATCTTGGTCAGAGGTTATTGAACGTGCCAAGAATAAGCAAATTGATTTGGTGTCTGCTGTGGGAAAAACCAAAGAAAGGGAAGAGTTTTGGCTATATTCAAAACCATATTTAGCGACAAAAACGGTTTTTGTTACTAAAAATAATTATCTTAATACAGGTCTTAAATGGACTAACAATCTAGATCATCGTTCATTAGATACTTGGTATCAAGGTCAATTGGCCGTGGTTAAGAATTATCCAACTCATAGCCGTATTAAAAATGAATGGCCCGATATTCCGTTACTACTAAAACCAACCCAAATGGCATTGCTACAAGCGCTTCAATCAGGTGAGGCTGATGTTGCAGTCATTAATTTAGACACAGCCCTGCCTATTATCAATGCTCATCATATGATGGATTTAAACATTCATGGTGATGTTTTTTCTGAGCCAGAGTATGTTTATTTTGCCGCACGTAAAGATTGGCCAGAATTGATCGAAATTATTAATGCTAATCTTGATTTTATTGGTTCGACAGAGATTGAAAGAATCCGTCAAAAGTGGGCCGCTACCTCGGTTGAACTTGGCATTTCAAAAGAAAACATTATATTTGCCTTTGCTGGATTTATTGTTATCGTTGGTTTGATTCTGATCTATGTACTGTTACTTAAAAGAAGCAAGAAAAAGATTGAGGCAATTGTTAAAAGCCAGTCTAATGATTTATTTAACAATTATCAGCGGCTGAAAGATCAAAATAATAATCGTGCGGCATTGTCAAAAATGAATTTTGATCGACCTTTGCTGGCATTATTTCAAGAATTATCGTATAACGTTGCCACCACGTTAACAGTAGAGAGGGTTAGTATCTGGCGTTACAATCAGGAGAAAACCAAACTGAACGGTGTTAATTTATACCAACATAGTACGGATCAGCATACAGCAGCAGGGGTTTTAGCCGTGAAAGATTTCCCCTCGTATTTTGCTGCGCTAGATAGAGATCGAATTTTAGCCATTGACGACACCATGACTGATGTCCGTACTCAAGAGTTTACCCCTGAATACTTACCTAGTAATAATATTGTTTCTATGCTGGATTTGCCTATTATGGTAGACGGCAATGTTTATGGCGTTTTATGTTTAGAGCAAACCAATAAGCCGAGACAATGGACAGAAGATGAGATTGGTTATGCAGTTTCTGTGAGTGATTTTGCCTCGCTAATGATTGAATCAAGCAATCGAAGAGCTAATATGGACACCTTGATTTCCCAATCGCGCCACGTGGTGATGGGCGAGATGATTGCCATGCTAGTACATCAATGGAAACAGCCACTCACCACACTGATGCTAAAAACAGGTACCATCAAGGATAAGCTGTCGACCATGAAGGTTGATGATGCAGATTCGGCATTTTTAATTGGTCAGCTTGACGGTGTGGAAAGTGTTTTAGAGGATCAAAACCACATGATTCAGGATTTTCGAGATTTTTTTCATCCTGATAAAGACAGTGCATTATTTTCATTAAGTGAAGCAGTTCTATCCAGCATTGATATATTAGATAACCAATTGACCAAATATCATATCGATGTGGATATTAATATTGATAGTCAAATAGCTGTTTTCGGTTTTGAGCGTGACTTTCGCCATGTGATGATTAATATTTTGAATAATGCGATTGATCAAATTGCCGATCACAAAACATCCTGCCCTATTATTAAGCTAACTGCTAAACCGGCAGAAAGAGTTATAAATTTAGCCATTGAGGACAATGCAGGTGGCGTCGATAAGGCAATTATTAACACGATATTTGAGCCTTATGCTTCAACCAAAAAGCTTAATGGTACAGGACTGGGTTTATATATTAGTAAACGTATTATGCAAGACTCATTTAGAAGTAATATTTTTGTTGAAAATACCGCAACGGGCGCAAAATTTAGTATGGCACTACCTCGACAGGGGGGGGTAGGTGATAAGTTGCATCTAAAAAAATAATACACCCATACAAAAGATTAGCGTCTGGCTAATGTTGATGTGTATGGGGGTAAAGAATGGGGTGGGCGACTGTTACATATAATCTTGAGGAGAGAATAGGATGGTCGCCCAATTGAACAGCTAACAATCTTGGGGAGAGTTTTGTTGTTCAGATTATTATTATATATTAATATTAAAATAATACTATAGCGGTTAACCGCAAAATTACCCTATGAGCGAGTACCAACAAATCGCTTGCTATAAATAACCTCGCCATCTTTCTTGATTTCAAGATAATTACAGGCTTTATCAGCGCCTTGATACTCAAACTTTTTAATTTGGTACAAGCAATGCTGGAAATCTTGACACATGAGTGAGCCACTAGAGCCCATGTTGTCATTTTTATGAATGGTTAATGTGTAATTATCAGCATTGGCCAACATTGGTAATGTTAAGCTAAGAGCAAATAAAATAGACTTCATGACTTACCTCGATGCTGGCATTCGCCAGAAGATAGGCAGTCTTCTTTTTTGCCGCAGAAATAAGCAAAAATAGCACCTGCTAAAAAAATCAAGCTAATAAGTGTTTGTAAAATTGTATCAATCATGGGGCGTTCCTTTAATTTCAAAATCCCCAAGATTTTATTTTTTTGTATGCGGCGTATTATACAAGTATTATATTATTATATAGTGGTAAACCGCAAAAATAAAGGGGTCTAGATGGTGACTGAAGAATTTCTGCTGATATCAAACAAGGCGTTAATCATGGCAACCGCGTCACAGCCTGCGTCAAAGGCTTGCTGTTGATTGGAAAAATTTATACCACCAATGCCAACAATGGGCATGTTAAGTTGTTGTTTAGCCTGGGTAATAGTATCTAGCGAACAATGTGGCGCATTGGGTTTGGTGTCTGAGTTAAATAGTGCACCAAAAGCAACGTAACTTGCACCTTGTTGTTGAGCAGATTTTGCCAAATCGATATCGTTATAACAACTAACACCGATAATTGCGTCAGCGCCCAATTGAGCTCGAGCGATTGCAATCGAGTTATCCTCTTTGCCTAAATGAACACCATTAGCGCTGACTTTTTGCGCCAGGTTAATATCATCATTGATGATAAATAAAGTATGATGTTGTAAGCACAGTTGGCGTAATTGGCTGGCTTCATTGAGTTTGGTGGCGTTGCTGGCGGTTTTGCGTCGATATTGTAAAATGCCAATATCGTTCGTAGCGATGATTTTTTTAATGTGATCCAGGTTAATCGGAGCATCTGGCGTGATGGCGTAAATGCCGCTAATTTTTTCAACTGTATGTGACATCATGAATTTTCAATTAAGATATAATTTATTAATTACGATTTTCATTATAGTGACTATTGCCGCTATGTGGCTTTTGATGAAAGGTCTGTCTTATGCCTATGAACAACTAACTCGGCAAGAGGTAGCGCCGCCAACAGACAACGAGGTGGTTTCGCAAGAGATGGCCTATGTAGAAAAAATTGATCAATTTGCTTTGCAGGAATTTGGTGAAAATCAGCGTTTGTCTCATTATGTTGAGGCGCAGGTTTACTATAATTTTGAGCAATCACCAGCTTTGTTAATCAATCCAAAGGTAACAACTTACGATCTGCAGGGTGAGAGTAATTATGTGCTGAGTGCTAAGCGCGCCAATTATTTAGACAGTGGCGAGGTGCGCTTTACCGGGCAGGTGGACGTGTCATCCAGTGATGGCATGACACACAAAATGAACACCGAGGAATTATTGGTAGATACGCATACGGATGATTTGGTCAGCCATAAAAAAGTCACTTATCTGGGTGAGAATGCCAATATTGTTTCTCAAGGTATGCAGATGAAGACCAAAGACAACAAGATGAAGTTAACGGGCGATACGCGCATTAATCAAGATAGTGGTCAAAAACTACTAACTCAAGATCTCTATATTGATCAGTCAAATGATCAAAAACATTACTACTCGGATAACCAAACCACTTATTTATCAACAGCCAGCAAGATTATTGCCCAAGGGATGGATATGGACATGAAAAGCGAGTTAACCCAGCTGCTGGGTGATGTTGACATATTGCAAGCGTCTGGCTCTACTATTAAGTCACATGATTTATTAATAGACCAGGCACAGGGTCGAGAAATTTATAAAACTGACGATAAGATTCATTATCAATCTAGTGTTGCAGATATTCGAGCAACTGGCATGTATTATGATGCCACTCGTCAAAAAATTACTTTTAAAGGTGGCGTGGTGGGGCGTTATGAGTAGGTTGTTGTTGATTGTACTCTTGGCGCCTCTGGTTGTTCTGGCATTGCCAGGTGATAAAGCGCAACCGATTCATGTTAAGGCGCAAACCGTGACTCTTGATGAACAGCAAGGGGTTAGTGTTTATACGGGAAGTGCTAGCGTTGTCCAAGGGTCTCTCACCCTGAGCGCTGAAAAAATAAAAATATTTAACAACCAAAAAGAAGTGGTCAAAGTTATTGCCAAGGGTACTAAGAAAAATCGTGCACACTATAAGCAAAACCAGCAAAATCAGCCAAGATTTATTGAGGCAACTGCAGAACATATCACCTACAAGATTAAAAGAGAAATGGTGCACTTAAAAGGTAATGCGCATTTGGTTCAAGGCTTTGATTCGTTTAGTGGTGGTACGCTAGATTATGATATTAAAAACGATAAGGTGATTGCTGAAAAATCAAAAGACGGTGCACAGCGAGTTCGATTTAAAATTAAGCTTTAGCGTGGTTCTAAAAACTTTAGTAAGATTTTGCAAGTGCGTTTAAGATTTTTAAATTAAAACGCATTTTATATATCCTTGGGGATATATAAAAATATCTCTATATCAAGGACTTGTAAAAAAACACAATAGGTATAATTTTCTATCTTTAAACCTAAATAGGATTGTACTATGTCAAAATTAGTCCCACCACACGGTAGCGACACGATTAACGAATTAGCGTTATCGGGCGATGCATTAGCAGCAGAATTAGCAAGAGCTGAATCTTTACCAAAGATTACTTGTTCATCTAGAGAAGAAGGTGATATCGTCATGCTTGGTATTGGTGGCTTTAACCCATTAGAAGGTTTTATGGGTCAAGCAGACTGGCAAGGTGTGTGTGACAACATGACTATGGCTAACGGCTTATTTTGGCCAATCCCAGTAACGTTATCAACAGATGACGAAGCAGTTAAAGCAGGTGACGAAGTTGCATTAGTGAGCAGCAAGTCTGGCGATATTTTAGCCACCATGACAGTGACTGAAAAATACACAATTGACAAAGATCATGAGTGTGAGACTGTTTACAAAACAACCGAAGAGGCACACCCAGGTGTGGTTATGGTTCAGGCGCAAGGCGCATACAACCTTGCAGGTCCTATTAAAGTATTGTCAGATGGCGGCTTCCCAGCTAAGTTTGGCGATTTATACATGACACCAATGGAAACTCGTGCTTACTTTGACGAGAAGGGCTGGAAAACAATTGCCGCATTCCAAACGCGTAACCCAATGCACCGTTCACACGAATACTTAGCAAAAATTGCAGTAGAAATTTGTGATGGTGTGATGATTCACTCAGTATTAGGCGGTCTTAAAGCGGGCGACATTCCTGCTGATGTGCGTTCAGAAGCAATTTCAACATTAATTGATAATTACTTTGTGCCTAATACCGTATTACAATCAGGCTACCCATTAGACATGCGTTATGCAGGTCCTCGTGAAGCATTATTACACGCACTATTCAGACAAAACTACGGTTGTTCACACCTAATTGTTGGTCGTGATCATGCAGGTGTTGACGATTACTACGGTCCGTTTGATGCGCACAACATCTTTGATGAAATTGCAGATGACGCACTAATTACACAGCCACTTAAGATTGACTGGACATTCTGGTGTCACGAGTGTGGCGGCATGTCTTCTATGAAGACTTGTCCACATGAAGCAAAAGACCGTGTATTACTATCAGGTACTAAAGTACGTAAGATGTTGTCAGATGGTGAAGACCTTCCTGAAGAATTCTCGCGTCCTGAAGTGGCTAAGGTGCTGCAAGCTTACTATGCAACCATCAAAGAAGAAGATAAGGTTGAAGTCAAGTTAAGCGGACACTCAGCTAAATAAACACCCGTTAAAAGTCGCTTAAAAAATAAGCGACTTTTATTTGGAAAATAAACTTTTAAATAAGTATAATAGTTGGATTTTGATTCGCCGTATTTGCGTCGAGTAAGAATAAAGACTAGAAAGAAAGTGTTAGCCATACGGCTAATTTAATAGAAGTAATTGATTTAACCTAAGGAGGATGAAACTATGATCAATTTCGATACAACACCAATCGCTTCATTGCTAGAAGCGGGATATACGTATGCAGATATGCAAACGTATGTAACTGTTATGATTGCCCTAGTGGTATTGATGACAATTGCTGACTTGATTCACAAAGGCAGCACAACGTATTTCTTTAACGCAGCAGCTAAAGCTGAAGCGCAACTAGCAGCGGGTGATGCACCTTGTACTGTTGGTAAAGAAGACACTAGACTAACTCAGCTTGGCGCTGGTGATAAAGTTGGTATCTTAGTAAATACGATCGTAACAGACGTTGCAACTGCTGGTGAGTTCCATAACCCAGTTCGTCGTTTAGTTCACATCTTAACTATGTATGGTTTCATCCTATTCAATGCAGCAACTGCAATGATTATCTTTGGTGAAGAAACAACTACAACATTAGCACAAGTGTGGAATGTTGGCGCAATCATGTTGTTTATCGGTACTTTCTGGTTCTGGTTCTCATTTAAAGTTGACGGTCAAGCTGAAGGCGTATCATGGACAAGTGTTACCCTTAGAAAAGACATGTTCTCATTATCATTAATGGCAACATCAGTAACAGCATTAGGCTGGTCAATCTACGGTGGTGGCGCAGGCGTTTGGTTCTTCTTAGTGATTCTTTCAACAGCATCATTATTTGGCGGCGTTTACTGGTCTAAATTCTCACACATGTTCTTTAAGCCTGCTGCAGCATACAACAAGCGCATCATTCAGGCTAACGGTACAAACGAGAACTTACCGCACGAAACTCGTTTTGGTGGTGCAACAGCTGCTGACGACGATTTCCAGAAAAACAGACACTCTATGGAGCTTCTAGTAGATGCACCAGAGAATATGGGTCTAGGCATTAAGCGCGAAGCGCCTAAGCATTACTAATAATTAACTTAAGAGAGAGGAAATAATATGCCAACTTTTGTATATATGACTCGTTGTGATGGTTGTGGACATTGTGTAGATATCTGCCCATCTGACATTATGCACATTGACGATAAATATCGTCGTGCTTATAACATTGAACCTAATATGTGTTGGGAGTGTTACTCATGTGTTAAAGCATGTCCACACCAAGCTATTGACGTTCGTGGTTACGCAGACTTTGCGCCATTAGGCCACAGTGTACGTACTATCCGTGATGAAGAAAAAGGTACGATCGCATGGAGAGTTAAATTCCGTGACGGCCGTGTTAAGAACTTCTTATCACCGATCACAACTCAACCGTGGGGAACTAAGATTCCTGACTTTAGAAATGAGCCTGAGCCTAGCGACGAGATGCGCAACTCACACTTATTAGCATTTGAACCTAAGTACATCCGTATGGACGACGGTGGTTTACATACGCTAGAATCAAACAAACTATCATTAAAAGTGGGAGCAGAATACCATGAAAGCCTATAAAACTATTGTAGAAGATAATATTGATATTCTTATCTGTGGTGCTGGCCTTGGTGGCACAGGTGCAGGTTATGAAGCTAGATATTGGGGTCGTAACAAGAAAATCGTAATCGCTGAAAAAGCAAACATCAACCGTTCAGGTGCTGTTGCTCAAGGTCTTTACGCAATTAACTGTTACATGGGTACTCGTTTTGGCGAGAACAATCCTGAAGATCATGTACGTTATGCACGTATCGACTTAATGGGTATGGTTCGTGAAGATTTACTATTCGATATGGCTCGTCACGTTGACTCTGCGGTACATAAGTTCGAAGAGTGGGGCTTACCATTAATGAAAGACCCTAAGAGAGAAAACGCTGAAGGTCTTGCTAAAGGCGCATACATGCGTGAAGGTAAGTGGCAGATCATGATTCACGGTGAATCATACAAGCCTATTGTTGCTGAAGCGGCAACTAAGAACGTTGATAAGACATACAACCGTATTATGGTTACTCACTTATTAATGGACGAAGCTAAAGAGAACCGTGTTGCGGGCGCTGTAGGTTTTAACGTACGTACTGGTAACTACCACGTATTTAAATCTAAGGCTACTATCGTTGGTGCTGGTGGTGCTTCTAACATCTTTAAGCCACGTTCAGTAGGTGAAGGTGCAGGTCGTGTATGGTACGCTCCATGGTCTTCAGGTTCTGCTTACGGTCTTATGATTGAAGCCGGTGCTAAGATGACACAAATGGAAAACCGTATTGTATTAGCTCGTTTTAAAGACGGTTATGGTCCTGTTGGCGCATACTTCCTACACTTACACACGTACACTCAAAACGGTTACGGTGAAGAGTATGAATCAAACTGGTTCCCTGCATTAGAGGAAATGGTTGGTAAGCGTTATTTGAACACTGAAGCGTCTCACGTTTCTGCTCGTCCAATTCCGACTTGTCTACGTACTTCAGCGATTATTTCTGAAATTAACGCTGGTCGTGGTCCAATTCACATGGTAACAATGGAAGCATTCCAAGACCCTCATTTAGAAGAAGTTGGTTGGGAAAACTTCCTAGGTATGACTGTTGGTCAAGCGGTACTATGGGCTGCTACTGACATCGATCCTAAGTTCATCAACCCTGAATTAACAACGTCTGAGCCGTATGTAATGGGTTCACACGCAACAGGTTGTGGCGCATGGTGTTCTGGTCCTGAAGATCTTTCTCCGAAAGAGTACTTCTGGGGTTACAACCGTATGACGTCTGTTGAAGGTTTATTTGGTGCAGGTGATGCTGTTGGTGGTACACCACACGCATTCTCATCAGGTTCATTTACTGAAGGTCGTCTAGCTGCTAAAGCTGCTTGTCAATATCTTGATGACGGTAAGGGCGAAGGTATTGTAGTTTCTGATAAGCAAATTGCTGATCGTAAAGAAGAAATCTACAGACCATTAGAAACTTACAGAGTAGGCCGTAACGAAATCGTTGCTGGTACAGTATCTCCGAGCTACATTCTTCCGATGCCTGGACTGCAGCGTCTTCAGAAGATTATGGACGAGTACTGTGGTGGTGTAACAGTTTCTTACATGACTAACGACAAGTTACTTAACATGGGTATGCAGAAGATGTCTATCATGGAAGAGGACTTAGAGAAGTTAGGTGCTGAAGATATTCACCAGTTAATGCGTGCATGGGAGCTTAAGCACCGTCACCGTACTTCTGAGTGTGTATTCCATCATACGTTCTTCCGTAAGGAAACAAGATGGCCTGGTTACTACTACCGTGGTGATGCGATGAAGCTTGATGACGAAAACTGGCATGTATTGACAGTATCTCATCGTGATCGTGTTACTGGTCAGTACACAATGCAGAAAGCGCCTTGTTACCACTTAGTCAACGACGAAGAGTAATAAACAAATAGAGATTTAACTTAAATTTCTATTTTGATAAAAAGACCAACACTTTGCTGTTGGTCTTTTTTATCGATTGTAGGTTTTTAAACAAGACTTACAATCGATAAAAAATAATTTATCACCCTAATATAGGGCAGTTCAGAAAAAAAATAGTGGAGTACAAAATAATGAATATTATTGACAAAACTGATGAAGAAATATTAGCCATCGCCCATCCAATGTGGGATGACCTAATAAAATTTTCTAACAATGCCAACTATGGTGCCTTTACCCGAAATTTTTCAGAAGATTTTTTACGTGGCGCAAACGAAGTTGAAATGGGCAAGCAGTTCGCCCGTAGTGAGTTAACTAAAGGCTTGGAAAAAGGTGCTGATTACCTAGGCATGATTCGTCGTGGAGAGTATGTGACTGTTTTATACAGACAAACCAACAATGGTAAGCTAAACGCTGAAAAGAAAGGTGAGTATCTTGGTAGACTGGTACTTGGCTATGAAGGTGATGTAGTTAAGATTTTCGGTGCAACTATTTTTTAATTGGTTATGGCAGATTTTATTGAAGAGTCTAAATACGTAGAGCTGATCTACAAGGTTGTTGATCAAAAAACCGGTGACGTATTCTCAAGTATTGAGTATCCAGTAGGTTACGTGCATGGTACTAATGATGTATTAGGTAAAGAAGTGCTAGCTGAGTTAGAAGGCCGTGAACAAGGCGACATTATTGAAATTAAAGTGGATGTTGATAAACTTTATGGCCCCAGAGATGAATCCTTAGTCTTTATTGATAAAATCGAAAATGTGCCTCAGGAGTATCGTAAAGTTGGCACTAAGGTAACCATGGAAAACAAAGATGGACAGCCTAAAGATTTCTTGGTGACTAAAGTTGATGATGCCACCGTTACTATCGATGGCAATAATCCGCTGTGTGGTCGTAAAGTTAATTTCATCTTAGAAGTTCTATTGGTGCGTGACGCAACCATTGAAGAAATGGAAGCTGGTGGTACAACGGATTCTGAGCCAAGTCTTGAAGAAATTTTAAGTCAAGGACAATAATATGAGCGTTGATTTTACTGAATCAGAACTAACAACCATCCAGAACAACTTGGATAATCGTTGGAGAAAAGAAAAAAAAGAAGTTAACATGGCAGATATTGAGATAACTCGAGAAGGTGAAGATAAGCCTGAGTTATTTCCTGCTGCTGTTTGGGAGGATTCTAATTCAACTTTTATTATTATCAAGATGGATAATTTTAAATATAAGAGTTTTTTCTATTATATGACGGATAAACGCTTTGACACGGGTCAAGATATCTACAACGACCTGCATGAGTGCACTGACAAGCTATTAAAAGCTCAAGCAGATTTTCTGTTAACCAAAAATACCAAAGGACTAAATGTCCAAATACATGGAAAGACAGGCATCTAAATCTTAACAAAAGGTGTGTTTTAAGCCTGGTCTTAACCTTGCTGACACCCCATGGCAGACTTACGCGTGACAAGGGTTAGCGTCAAATTAGCGTTTTCTATTTTTGCACTAGGGGCAGGGGTTGCAGTCTTAAACATTATTCAAATAGGGTATATTTAAAGCTTAAATTTGAATAATTAATCATGAAAAAAATTAACGAATTAATTGCTGTTGATAAACCCAGAGAAAAGCTTGAAAATAAAGGCGCTTCAGCGCTAAAAGATTATGAGTTAATGGCAATTTTAATGGGTTCTGGTGGTAAGAACAAGGATGTACTCCAGCTCTCTCGTGAAATCGTTAAAAATTTTGAAAATGATTTTGACACCATCACCCTTGACAGTCTTTTAAAAATTAACGGTTTGGGTAAGGCTAAAGCCAGCAAAATTATCTCGGCGATTGAACTTAGTCGCAGATACTTAATCAAGCAAAATATCAAAATTACAAGACCTCAGCAAGCCTATGATGAACTGAGAAAGTATCATGATAAAAGACAAGAATATTTCTTATCAATAACACTTGATGGTGCCAGTCATTTGATTAAAACACGAGTAGAGTTTATAGGTACGCTAAATCGTACTTTGGTGCACCCGAGAGAGATTTTTGCTCATGCGATTGCAGATAGAGCAGCAAGTATCATTGTGGCGCACAATCACCCAAGTGGCACGCTTGAAGCTAGCAAAGAGGATCTTGATATTACCAAGCGTCTTAAAAGCGGTGCAGAGTTGCTGGGGATTGAGCTTAAAGACCATATTATTTTTAGCACAGAGGGTTTTATCAGCCTTAAAGAACAAGAAAAATTATGAGCATATCGGCACTTATTTGGAGTACAGCAGACCTGCTCCGAGGTGATTACAAGCAATCAGAGTATGGCAAGATTATTCTGCCTTTTACTTTATTAAGAAGGCTAGAATGCGTATTAGAGCCAACTAGAGAAGCAGTGCTTAATGAGTACGATACTAGAAAAAAACTCTCAGCATCGGCACAAGATAGATTTTTGATGCGCAAATCAGAGCACAATTTTTATAACACTTCTAAATATGATTTAAGTAAGTTAATGGCAGATTCTGCCAATATTGCTGATAATCTTGAACGTTATATCACTAGATTTAGCCCTAATGTAGCAGAAATATTTGAGAAATATGAATTTAGCAAACAAATAGAAAAACTAGCAGAAAACGATTTATTGTTTTTAATTGTTGAGAAATTTTCTAGCTTTGACTTACATCCGCAAGTTGTTTCAAATCATAAAATGGGTTTGTTATTTGAAGAGCTCATCCGTAAATTTGCAGAAGCTTCCAATGAGACTGCGGGTGAGCATTTCACCCCAAGAGATATTGTTAGGCTGACCACTTCGTTATTATTTGCCAGTGATGATGAGGCACTAACTAAAAGTGGCATTGTCCGTAGTTTGTATGATCCAACAGCAGGTACTGGTGGTTTTCTATCTAGTGGCACTGAATTTATTCATGAACTTAACCCTAAGGCAACGCTGGTCACTTTTGGCCAAGAGCTGAATGGTGAAAGTTATGCTATTTGTAAAGCTGATATGATTATCAAAGCTCAGCCAGTGGAAAACATCAAGCATGGCAACTCCCTAAGTGATGATCAACTCAGCACTAAGAAATTTGACTATATGCTTTCTAATCCACCCTTTGGCGTGGAGTGGAAAAAAGTACAAAAACAAGTTACTGCTGAACACAAAAACCAAGGCTTTGGCGCTGGACTGCCTAGAGTTTCAGATGGCTCGCTGTTATTTTTGTTGCACCTAGTTAGCAAGATGAAAACCAAGCATGAAGGTGGTAGTAGAATTGGGATTATTTTAAATGGCTCACCTTTATTTACTGGCGGCGCTGGTAGTGGTGAAAGTGAGATACGTAGATACTTATTAGAGAATGATTTGCTAGAGGCAATTATTGCTATGCCGAATGATATGTTTTTTAATACAGGTATTGCTACTTATATATGGATTTTATCCAATAAGAAAGAAGCTCATAGAGAGGGCAAGGTTCAGTTAGTGAATGCGTCTAACATGGGTGAGTCAATGAGAAAGAGCCTTGGCTCTAAAAGAAAACAACTCAACGAAGATGATATTAATAAAATCGTAAGAACTTATGGTGAATTTGCAGCCAGCAAAACTTCCAAGCTATTTAGTACCACTGACTTTGGTTACAGAAGAATCACAGTTGAGCGACCACTACAGCTTAGCTATTATCCACATGATGCAGAGAAGCTAGAAGCACTACAAAATGACAAAGCATTCATCAAGCTAAAAGATGACCTAGGTTCATCTATACTTACAGTACTGAGCCAAATAGCAGATGATAAGATAATGAGCCGTACACAGTTCAAAGCAGAACTAGAGGGCAAGGTTAAGCTGACAGCGAGCCAGTTCAAGCTAATACAGAAACATCTCCAAGCACAACGAGGGAACAAAGGTAAAGAGGAGCATGGTGTTAGTGGCAACAAAATGCGACTAAAGCCATCTCTCCTCAAGGGCATTGTTTAAGTAAGTCGTGGCGTCATAAAGGTAAAGCATGACACCATAAAGGTAAAGC
>NZ_JAQRMS010000109.1:2029-3820 GCF_028599055.1 Candidatus Thioglobus sp. | reverse complement strand
ACAGGTTCAAAATCTAATTCTAATACTGTTTGGTTTAATTTTCAGACGTATACATGTACATATATATATAAGACTGAAAATTAAACCATATATATGTATATATATCTTTTGAATTGTGTTTCATGTTAGTCAACACGTTATTAATTAAAAACATTACCCAGGATGCGACTAGTTCTGAATTATTTTTAAAAGAGTCATTTCTATATTAAAAAAACCTCTGGTTTAAGTAGATTTTTATTGATTTATTGCACAGCTTAATGTGAATTTGATTCCGTACTACATGTACATATTGAATTGGGGTTGTCGTTTGCAAGAGCGGAAGGCTTGGATTATGTTAACCGGTTGAATCCCGCCACATTGGTTGAGTCTGTATCAATCAGGACCTGGATTTCCATCGCCATGTGGCATTTTATTTATTTTGGCCATTGAGTCAATATGAGAGGTGATTAAAACAATCTTTGTTGAAATTGGTGGAATTGTTGTACATCACTATTTAATCTGTCTTTGTTTTGTTGATATTGATGGAATCGTTGACCATCACTGTTGAATCTTTCTTTGTTTTGTTGATATTGGTGGAATTGTTGACATTCACTGTTTAGGTTTTCTTTGTTATGTTGATATTGGTGGCATTGTTGACCATCACTGTGTAAACTTTTCATCATTAGCGGTCATGCGTTTCCCTCTGTTCAATTATATCTGTTTACTTTACAATGTGATTTGCTAACTAACCAAATGTATGTTTTCTACAAGATGACAAGAGTACAAAACTTACCTATAAAACATTTCTTCATAATCTAAAAAATAAATTTCATGTGAGCACCATTATACCATTGCGAATGTCCTCATTAACATGAAATGTTTATCGATAGGCATATGATCGCATAGTAACCTAGCATGGTAACACCACTGGGACACAGTCCACCATGACAAAGATATTTACTTCATCAGAATATAGCATGGTAGCACCACTTGGACCCAGTCCACCGTGACCGAGATATTGACTTCCTAGTATGGTAGCACCACTGAGACTCCGTCCACCATGACATATATAGTGACTTCCTAGCATGGTAGCACCACTGGTACTCAGTGCACCATGACAGATATATTCACTTTCTATCATGGTAGCACCACTGGGACTCCCGGTCCACAATGACAGATATATTAACTTTCTAGCATGGTAAGACCACTGGGACTTAGTAGACTATGACAGAGATATTGACTTCCTAACATGGTAGCACCAATGTGACCCCTTGCCTACCATGAAAGAGATATTGACTTCCTAGCATGGTAGTACCACTAGGAACCAGTCCATCATAACAAAGATATTTACTTCATAGGAACATAGGATGGTAGCACCACTGTGATCCAGTCTCCAATGACAGATATATTGATTCCTAGCAAGGTAGCACCACCACTGGGACCCAGTCCACCATGACAAAGATATTTACTTCCTAGCATGGTAGCACCACTGGTATCTAGTCCACCATGACAGAGATATTGGCTTTCTAGCATCGTAGCAACACTGGGACCAAGTCCACAATGAGAAAGATATTGACTTCCTAGCATTGTAGCACCACTGGGACATCCAGGCCACCATGACATATATATTGACCTCCTAGCATGGTAGCACCACTGAGACCCAGTCCACCATTACATATATATTGACTTCCTAGCATGGTAGCACAACTGGGATTCCCATGCAACCATAACAGAGATATTGACTTCCTAGAATTGTAGCACCAATGGGACTCCAGTCTAAAATGACAAATATATTTACTTCATAGGAACATA
>NZ_JAQRMS010000109.1:0-1929 GCF_028599055.1 Candidatus Thioglobus sp. | reverse complement strand
TAGCATGGTAGCACAACTGGGATTCCCATGCAACCATAACAGAGATATTGACTTCCTAGAATTGTAGCACCAATGGGACTCCAGTCTAAAATGACAAATATATTTACTTCATAGGAACATATCATGGTAGTACCACTGGGACCCAGTCCACCATGACAGAGCTATTGAATTCCTAGCATGGTAGCACCACTGGAACCCACTACAACATGACTATTTACATCGTAACACCACTGGGACCTTGTCCCCAATGACAGAGATATTGACTTTCTAGCATGGTAGCACCACTGGTACCTAGTCCACGAAATATTAGCATGGTAGCATCACTAGGACCCAGTCTATCATGACAGATATATTGACTTCCTAGTATGGTAGCACCACTGGGAATTTCAGTCCACCATGGCAGAGATATTGACTTCACATGAATCTAGCAGGAAGCGCCACCGGTATTGCCAGTCCGTCATGACAGCTATATTATCTTGTTAGGAACCTAGCATAATAGTACCAAAGGGACCGTTCGTCCACCATGACAGACATATTGGCTTCCTATGAACATATAATGGTCGCACCACTGGGACGCCTCGTCTGTCATGGCAGAGATATTAACTTCATATGAACCTAGCATGGTAGCACCACCGGGAACCTTCGTCCACCATGACAGATATATTGGCTTTCTAGGAACCTAGCATGGCAGCACCACTAGTAGTCGTCGTCCATCATGACAGTGATATTGCCCGCCTACGAATATAGCATGGTAACACCACTGGGACCTGGAATCAGCCATGACATATATTTACCTCCTAGAAACCTAGCATGGTAGCACCACTTGTAGTCTTACTAATTTGAATAAAGTTAGCAAGGAAAATAATAAATTCCTACATTCGTATATTTACAAAAATAGGATTAGGTTTAGGCATATGGTATTTATTGCCACTTTTAACAATATTTCAGCTATATCGTGGCAGTCAGATTTATTTGTAAAGGAAACAGGAGTGCTCGCAAAAATGCAACAACCTGCCGCAAGTAACTGAATGACTATCACATAATGTTGTATACAGTAGGCCTGAGTGGTATTGGAACTCACAACTTTCGTGGTGATAGGCACTAATTGCACCTGTTGTTGTAAATCCAAACACCGTGCGATCACGACCACGACGTTCCCTTTGCACAAAGAGATGTTACTTAATCAAGCCAGCTGATGTACAATATAATACTAATCTTGTATTTACTGGTAAATGATTTAATGTTTCTTGATTCTGTTATACAAAATAATATGGTTGTTTCTGATCCTTGTTTATTCACTGAATTCTATATTTACTACTTTATCTTTCTTACTTCTCTTATTCTTGTTTTTGTTTTCTCTCAGTTCTAATAAATCCATTCTAATGTTTTAAAAATGATATTTCTTTTGTTTCTAAGCATATAATACGAAATAGACTTACCTCTTAATTCATCCAAAAGTATGTCAGGAAATAGTTATGATGTGCTTGAGGAAAACGATTTCCAAAAATGCAATTGCCGTACCTGGTCAAAAGTAGTTCTCAGTCAAATATATGTACAAACAAATCAGATTATAAAGATGAATCAATACAAGATTGTAGTTTATGTTCAACAACACGTTTTCTCAACACACTTTAGGTTATGTTAATGACATCTTTTTGCGACGAGAGATATGTAAATTTTATTATTTTTTATAATAGAATTATACAGTTAATAAATAATGTAGTTAAAAAAACTATGTTCCTACCCTCAGAAATAGGTGACATTGACCGAATTTGGCTATCCCGTTAAGGCACTTGGTTTTTGTTGCTCTCAAAACTTTACATTATTTTGCTTTCCAATTTTCTATTTTGAGCGCACCTGAAACTCGTCATGCGCACACAAATTTGATATCTACGTTTTTATTACATTTATGGAAAATATTTATGGATA
>NZ_JAQRMS010000108.1 GCF_028599055.1 Candidatus Thioglobus sp. | reverse complement strand
TCATGATAGATGTTTCTGAGTGATGGCGGAATTTTTACCCCATCTGGCACGGAAAAACTAAGCCCATGCGCCTGGCCTTCATTATGATAAGGGTCTTGACCAAGGATAACCACTTTGGTATTAGCAAAGCTGCTAAGCTCAAAAGCATTAAAAATTTGATTTTCAGCTGGGAAAATTTTTATATTTTGGCCGGCTTGATAGGATAAGAAATCATCCAAATGTTGAAAAGATTCTTGTTGAAATAACGGGTCTAAATACTCAGACCAGTCGCTATTTATAACCCTGCCCACCATAATCGAAAACGATAGCCTAACGTAGTTACGTAGCCCACTTCGGTGAATTGAATTCGACCTTTGGGATTAATAAAAAAACTTGTTGGTGTGCCTTTAACGCCGTACAACCTGGCAATGGAGCCAGACTGGTCGTTAATAAGGTTATTGAGTTGCATGTCATTTTCTTTGGCATAAGCTTCAATCTCTAGATCATCACCTGATTGAATGGCAATATTAAGCACTTTGTAGTCTTCTGAAATGGCTTGAATATTGTCATTTTCAAGCTTGCACACCGGGCACCATACTGCCCAAAAATGCACCAGCACGCCCTGATCAGGCAGAGGATTGGCGTTCATCACCTCGCCACTGAGTGTTTTAGAAGTGAAGCTGGGCGCCATGCCAGTAGTTAAGTCTTGCTGTTGGTAGGCGCGAATGATAAAAATGGCTAAAATAACCATCATAAACTGCATGATGGTTTTACGTTTTGGTCGTTTGATTTGCATGTTGAATATTATAACTTAAGGATTGCCATGACTGATTGGATACAGCGCTGGAAAGAAGGAAAAATTGGCTGGCATCGTCAAAAGCCTAATAGTAAGTTGATTGAGTTTATTGACTGCTTAGAATTGCAACAGGGTGATTGTGTTTTTGTGCCCTTATGTGGCAAGAGTGTTGATATGCTATATTTGCTTGATCAAGGCTATCAGGTGCTAGGTGTTGAATTAAGTGAGTTGGCTGCTGAGCAATTTTTTGCAGAAAATAACTTAACCTTTACAACGAATAAAACTAAATTTTTTACCCGCTATATCGGTGAAAATATTCAGATCTTATGTGGTGATTATTTTGATTTGAGCGCCAAGGATTTGGCTGAGGTGCGTGGTGTCTATGATAGGGCATCGTTAATCGCGCTACCATCAGATTTAAGGGTGAAATATGCGCAGCATTTATACGCTATAATAGCGCCTGGTTGTCGGGTATTGTTATTAACATTGAATTATCCGCAATCACAAATAAGTGGCCCACCTTTTGCGGTTAATCAAGCAGAGGTGGAGTCACTGTATGAAAAAGGGTTTGAGTGTCAGCAGTTACAATGTTTTGATGACCTGGAAAATGAGCCCAAGTTTCAACGTTCTAACGTTGATTTTATTGAAAAAGCAACTTATTGTTTGCGTAAATATTAAAGGAAAGAAAATGGCTAAAAAAATTAAAGGTGTTGTGGCGCAGTTTGGCACAAAAGGATATGGATTTATTACTGGTGACGATGGCGAAAAGTATTTTGTTCATCAAAAAAATATTTTTAATAAATCACGCCTAAAGGCAAATACTCGTGTTGTATTTAATGCGGAAGAATCAGACAAGGGTTTAGTGGCAACCAAGGTTGAACTTGAAGATGGTGCCAAAATGGCAAAAGCCAATAAGGGTGCCAATGCTTCAACTGGCTTATCTGACGGTACAATCAAAGCGGCACTAGCTATTTTGTTTGTGGCGCAAGCAGTGGTTATTTACAAAGTGTTCTTTACCAGCGTAGCGGGCTAAGATGAAAAAGCTGGCGATACTGCTAATGTTGCCTATACTGTTGAGCGGTTGTTTTTCAACGCCAGCGGTAACCGTTAACAACATCTGCAGCTTGATGGATGAAGAAGTGAGCTGGTATCGCTCAGTAAAAGCAGCTGAGAAAAAATATGGTGCGCCAGCGCACGTGTCTTTAGCGATTATGTATCAAGAATCAAATTTTGCCTCTGATGCCAAGCCACCTAGAGAAAAACTGTTTGGTGTTGTGCCTTGGTTTAGACCAACCACTGCCTATGGCTTTGCTCAAGTAACGGATGATACTTGGGAGTGGTATCAGCTGAAAACAGGTAATCATAGCGCTGATCGTGATGATTTTGACGATGCGGCAGATTTTGTCGGCTGGTACATTGTGCAATCGTCAAAACGCCTCGGCATTGCTAAATCTGATGCTTACAATCAATATTTGGCGTATCACGAAGGTCTTGGCGGTTTTAAAAGTAAATCGTATAACAAAAAACCTTGGTTGAAAAAAATAGCCACCAAAGTGGATAACAACGCCCAGCGTTATAAGCGCCAACTTAATCAATGCGCATCAGAGTTAAATAGTAATAGCATCTGGCGCTTGTTTTAATTAAAGTGATAGGCAAGGCCTATCACCTTATTGAGTTTGTAGACCAAAGTAGTAGTAATAATTATGTGGACAAAAGTATTAGATAAAGCGCCAAAAGAAGGCACAATGGCTAGCTTTGAGGTTGAAGGTAAAAAGCTGTTTGCCACCTTAAATAATGGTGAGCTTTATTGTGCTGATAATCGTTGCCCGCATGAGGATATCGAGCTAACACTAGGTTGTTTGAAAAACAATCGAATTGTCTGCTCACTGCACGGTTTTAGTTTTGATTTGGCCACTGGCCATAGTTCTGATGAGGATGTTGATTGCCTAAAGACTTACCCCATTAAACAAGAAAATAACCAAATATACATACAATTATGAATTCACAAGAATTAATGAAATCCATCATCCAGCGAATTGCCACTGGTCCTGAATTAAGTAAAGATCTTGATTTTGAAGAAACCAAAGCAGGCATGCAAGCTATTTTGCGTGGTGAGATTGATGACGTTCAATCAGCTATCTTCTTTATTGCTTTGCGCATGAAACGTGAAACCGAAGAAGAAAACAAAGGTGTGCTAGCTGCTATTTTGGCAGAAAGTGACAAACAGCAAGTCGATGTTGATGACTTGGTAGATTTGGGCGACCCATACAGTGGTTACAATCGATCGATTCCAATCTCTTCATTTTTACCAGCTGTATTGGCAGAATTAGGTTTGCCTTGTGTTATTCATGGGCTAGATAGTGTTAGCCCTAAATTTGGCCTAACCCATCGCCATATTGTTAACGCCATGGGGCTGAGTGTTGATCATTCAACCGCTGATGCTAAATCAAGAATTGAAGATCCGTCTATTGGCTGGAGTTATGTTGATCAAGCAAGCTATTGCCAAGGTTTGCATAATTTAGTACCACTACGTGATCGCATTATTAAGCGCACTGTGATTAACACGGTAGAAACACTTATTACGCCTTTAAGAGGGCGAAAGACACATTCTATTTTGGGTTATGTGCATAAGCCATATCCACCTAAATACGCCGCTTTGGTTGATGAGTCAGGCATGGATACTGCATTGTTGATTCGTGGTGTTGAAGGCGGCGTTATTCCTTCTCTGCGTCAAAAAGGCTTAATGGTCTCTTACGAAGGTATTGAAGAAAAAGATCGTGTCGACATTGAGCCAGCTTCATTAGGTATTGAACAAGACATGCGCGCGATTTCTTTTCCAGCTGAGTTAGATGTTCACAATGATATTGAAGCATTGGCTGACTACACCGTCAAACTCGGTAAAGCGGCCTTATCAGGTGAACAAGGCATGTTTTATGATGGCTTGGTGTTAAGCGCCTCTTTGGTGCTTTGGCATACTAAAAAGGCTGACTCGTTAGTTGAAGCTGCTGAAATGACAAGAACAGTCTTAGACTCTGGCAAGGCATTGAATCGTTTATAATTAGAACATAATCATAGGATATAAAAAA
>NZ_JAQRMS010000107.1 GCF_028599055.1 Candidatus Thioglobus sp. | reverse complement strand
ACAATCTTCATCACACCGCAGTACCCAGAGAAAACCACCGACCTTACGCATGTCGCTGACAATCTTTATCACACAACAATACCCAGAGAAAACCACCGACCTAACGCATGTCGCTGACAATCTTCATCACACAGCAGTACCCAGAGAAAACCACCGACCTACCCCTTAAACACATGGCGGCTCACTTACATGGCTCGGTACATACACTGTAACGATACTCATAAAACACATGACGGCTCACTTACATGGCTTGGTACAGACACTGTAGCGATATCGCTAACACACATGACGGCTCACTAACATGGCTTGGTACAGACACTGTAACGATACCCCTAACACATATGACGGCTTGCTTTCGTGGCTTGCTACAGCCACTGTAACGATTCCCCTAATACACATGATGGCTTGCTTTCATGGCTTGGTACAGACACTGTAACGATACCCCTAACACCCATGACGGCTTGCTTTCATGGCTTGGTACAGACACTGTAACGATACCACTGACACACATGACCGCTAACTTTCGTGGCTTGGTACAGACACTAACGATACCCCTGACACACATGACGGCTAACTTTCGTGGCTTGGTACAGACACTGTAACGATACCCCTTACACACATGACGGCTAACTTTCGTGGCTTGGTACAGGCACTGTAACGATACCCCTGACAAACATGACGGCTAACTTTCGTGGCTTGGTACAGACACTGTAACGATACCCCTAACACACATGACGGCTAACTTGCGTGGCTTGGTACAGACACTGTAACGATACCCCTAACACACATGACGGCTCACCTACATGGCTTGGTACATACACTGTAACGATACCCCTAACACACATAACGGCTTGCTGTCGTGGCTTGGTACATGCACTGAAATAGAACAAAATGGTGGTACTAAGTCATCGAGTGTTATATGTAAGTTAGAAATACATTCCTTTAATTTTAACACGACATTGTGTGATTACATATTGATGGATACATACACTGTCGCGGGGTACTAAGCTTATATTTTATAGCTAAGATTGGATACAAAATATGTGAGATGAAATACAATACAATATAATTAACAGCAATAATTTGTGATTTGCTATGAATAAATAATGAAATGCACGAAGATGTCACTTTTAGTTGGGGATATTTATGTTGTGAACAGTTCCGATCAACACGTTCAGTGTATTGTTGTCTACTTGCATGATTTATTGTTTGGGAGAAGAAGAGTTTGAAGATACCAAAGAGGTAATCAGAATCCGTAAATCATAAGAGAGTAAGAAAAGTTTTGAGATACCAAAGGGGTAACCAGAATACGTAAATCATAAGAGAGTAAGAAAAGTTTTGAGATACCAAATGGGTAACCAGAATACGTAAATCGAAAGAGGAGAGACAATACATTGTAAACTTGTTCTCGTCATAAATAAAACTAAAATACTGTTCACTTCACGATAAATAGAATCCACCAATCAACAGAGATTAAGACACAGTCTAGATTGTTTACCCAATGAACTTATTTGAGGTGTGTTTGGAATAATGTATACGGAGCGTCTAATCCCAACACCAGCTGCTAAATTCCATTGTTGTCTACATTTTCTGTAAATGGCCGGATATTTGTTAGATGCTTAACCGAGTAATGCTGTAGATGATATTTGAAACTATGTTTTCGCCCAACGTATTTCCATGTTGTTTTGAAATAATGCTGGTGGATATTTGTTCAATCAGTCGGACAACATTTTTAATAACGGTACGAGTGTCATATTGTACATTGACCTATCACCACGATGATAAGTCAGTACTGGGGCAATACATTGTTGTTAGATATAGTTCCTCAGGGTATATGTATAATTAAAGGTCAATTAATCGTATCTAAGCCCATTAACCTACAGATTTAATGAAGTTCGCAATCATAGTGTGGATATAAAAAAAGAAGAAAATATTTGGGGTTGCTCTTTGGGGACTTCAGTCATCGACTAAGATGATGGAAACCAAAAAATATAAATGTGCAATGAGTTGAGGTATGAAAGCCACTGCTCCACGTTTGTTGTAATGGAGGTGTGTATCTAACTGTCGGAATCAATTTTTTTTTATATTACATTTTGATTTGCCATACTCGTACACTATATACACTCTATGACGTATATTACTCATTGTTTGTTATCTAACAAGACAGAAATATCAACTTCCAGAAGCCCATATTGCAGTATACAAGAGTGTGGCGTTGACATTTTGTTGTGAGTGGAAATTTTTTCTATATAGTGACTAGAGAAACTAACCAATGGTTGTTACTCTGCGATAAAATCAATAGCTAATGGTAGTCTGATATCAATTTTATGGTGCTCCACTCTGTCAATATCGATACGTGACTGTCAAAATATCCTAGAAAATTTTCAAAATACTCGCGTCATCAGATTGAACCTTTTGTCGTCTTGTTCGTCAATTTTAAATCTAGCCGGTATATGTTCCTCAGCAGAATCAAATTTACAAGATTATAATATACCATTGCTTCATATACTGTAAATTCAGAAATTACTACGTTCATTTATTATTGCGATCTTCGAAAATTTTCAGTTTGCGATTTTATTTTATTTCGAAGCATGAAATCCTCCAGTACAAATGGATACGTATGATTCCTAAATGCGAGGTTTAATTATTGCGATTTCACATCAGTCGCATTTTTCGCAATAAATAAAACATCGCAAAAAATGAATTTACAGTATATCAACTGGATTAGTATATTCATCCTCAAATACGGAGCAACTTTTCATTCTGTTTTTTTTTCTTCTCAGTTCTGTTTTCTCCAGTTCCTCGTGTTAGCTTTTGTATTTTTGTAATAATATCGTTGTGAGTAGAGATCTACGTTTTTATTAACGTGAACGTTATATAGAAGAGAATGTTGGTTTATGGTTTATGGTGTTTAACACCACTTTCAACAATATTCCAGCTAAATCACGGTGGTCAGTTTTATTGGTGGAGGTAACCGTAGTTCCCGGAGAATACCACTGACCTCTCTCAAGTCACTGACAAATTTTATCACATACTGTAGTAGTATGTACACCTCGCCATGAACGGAGTTAGAACTCACAACTTTAGTGGTGCTAGGCACTGATTGCACATGTAGTTGTAAATCTAACTACTATGCTATAACGACCACGACGGCCCCTTATACAAAATGTAAAAAACAATGTATATAGAAGAGAATACCATAACACGGAGCTGTGACTTTTTACCAGTGATTTGACCCTTTGGTGTACTTGCTCCTAAATCTTTTGATTATGAGCGAAAGTGAAGAATGTTATTCCAAAAATGCGTCGTGCACACTAAATTTTATATTTGTGTTTTTTATTAATGTTAACAAAACGAACAATCATCGCTCATATTAACTCTCTGAACACAAAAACTATGACCACATATGACGTTTAAAGTCCATGTGATGTGGGGTTAAACTAGTCAATGAGATCCCAACCCTATACCGTGGTTAAACTAGTAAATGGAATCCCAACCCTATACGTTGGTTAAACTAGTAAATGAGATCCCAACCCTATACGTTGGTTAAACTAGTAAATGGAATCCCAACCCTATACGTGGTTAAACTAGTAAATAGGATCCCCACCATATACGGTGGTTAAACTAGTAAATGGGATCCCAACCCTATACGGTGGTTAAACTAGTCAATGGGATCCCTACCCTATACGGTGGTTAAACTAGTCAATGGGATCCCTACCCTATACGATGGTTAAACTAGTCAATGGGATCTCAACCCTATACGGTGGTTAAACTAGTCAGTGGGATCCCAACCCTATACGGTGGTTAAACTAGTCAATGGGATCCCAACCCTATACGGTGTTAAACTAGTCAATGGGATCCCAACCCTATACGGTGTTAA
>NZ_JAQRMS010000106.1 GCF_028599055.1 Candidatus Thioglobus sp. | reverse complement strand
GGCTTGTGAAATAATTTAACAAATTATGTAAATAGCTGGTTTTGCAGCATGCCAACAAGCAAAAACCCCTTTAAAACAACGTTTTAAAGGGGTTTTTAGCTAAAAATGATACTTAAAACCTTGCCAAATCAAAAATTTAGCAAATTTTTAAAATCAAGAAAAACAGCTATTTTTCATCTGTTTTTTCGGTTTTTTCTCTTGGCGGGCAGCCATTATGCTTTAACCATAAATCCTCATGACCAATGGCTTTAGCAAAAGCTGGAATTTCACATTCTTCCGCTGTTTTTTCAACAACTTCTGATGCTTTAGTCTCTTTATCATCACTTAAGCCAAACACAGCAAATGCACCCAGTGCAATCAACGTCCATGAGATGGCAAATAAATATCGAATCCCTTTCATACTTTTCTCCTATTTTTAATAATCAAATTCCATTTGTTCAAACACCCATTGCGCATTCTTTCCAGCAATATCTTGATGGCCACTTAAAAAATGGAATTCACTTTGGTTAATTTTACTTGCTTCAAGCATGTCGCCATCATTTTCTAAAATATTGCCAATTTTGTTTATCAAGAATTTTAAATACTGTTGGGTGTTTTTAGTGGCTATTGCCAAATCAGACACCCTTCCATGGCCTGGAACAACATGCTCTGGTTTAAATTCTGCCATTTTTTCAAATACATCTACCCAGCTTTGAGCGTTTTTAGCAGGGCCAATGCCCAGCATTCTGTCATTAAACACCACGTCACCGGTAAACATAGTCTTGGTGTTTGGCATCCAAATTACAATATCGCCAACTGTATGTGCCGGACCAAAATGGTATAACTCTAAATCTACATTACCCAGTGTAAGCTTCATTTTTTCATCGAAAGTTTCAGTCGAATAAAAAGCAACTGTACCATCAAGACTCTCATGAATGAGTCCGCCTAGTCTATTTAAATGGTAATCGGTTCTTACTTTTTGATCTTGGTGTGTTTTTGCTGAAGATATAATTCTAGCGCCAAGCTGCTGGAAATAATCATTACCAAGCCAGCGATGATCTTGACCGCCACTATTAATTACAATTTTAATTGGTTGATCAGTAATGGTTTGAATTGCCTCGTGCAATTGTTTTGCACCCAAATAACTCGCCCCTGAATCAATCAAAATTACACCCTTGTTGGTAATGATAACGCCATGCGTAGAATTATTACCAAGGTTAGCAGGTGAGCGCTGAGTGGTTTCACCCTCTAACGCATAAACATTATCAGCAACTTGCTGAACTTCCAATGCGGCCTGCGCTATTGAATAGTTAATGATCAAAACAATAAAAATGATCAGTTGCCTCATACTATTGTCCAAAAATTAAAAATTTAATAATGCCGCCAAACGCCAAATAAAAAAGCGCAAGCATTGATAGAATGAAAATGGTTTTTTGTGCCAAGCTTAACGTTTGAATTTCATCTCTACCGCGAGTCAAATCACAAGCCTCGCCAGGGCAATGTTTAACTTTTTCAGTGTGTGCTAAGTTGTAAATTTTACAACCTGCACAAATGCCAAAAACTGCCTCAAAAAACAACAAACTCAAGCACAAAGCACAAGTAAGAATGTTGATCGGGCCGCGAATTTCATTTAGCACAACCAAATAAAACATAATTGCAGCCAACGCAAAACCAATTGACCAGGCCCAGCGCTTGGGTGCAGCATCGGTATATTCTGGCTTTTGGTTATTAACCACCCAACGCCCCACCACCATCGACGGCGCGTATTTAGGATTGATAAAAATACGAATGAAAAAATCGAACAAAAACACCGTTACCATGAGTTTGGTCGGCTCATTATTACCAGTTAGAAAGCCGTTCATAAAGGCCATAAAGGCAAAGAAAAACACAATACCAGCGGCGGCACGAACTTCACGCTCATTAAACATTGGCGTGTCATACCCTATTACCTTCTCCCCAAATCCAAACATAGATTACTTTGCAATTATCAAAGCACCAATCATACACAAGTTGCAAAAAAAAAGCAGTTTTTAGACCACTTGCCCCGCTGCCCAGCCTGATGACCAAGCCCATTGAAAATTGTAACCGCCGAGCCAGCCAGTAACATCAACCGTTTCACCAATAAAATACAGCCCCGGCTGTTTGTTTGATTCCATGGTTTTAGAGGACAATTCATTGGTATCAATACCACCCGTACACACTTCTGCCACACGCAAGCCTTCAGTGCCACTTGGCACTAACAGCCAGTGATTTATCTGCTGACCAAAGGCTTTTAAATCGTTGTGTTTAATTTCACCCAAAGTGGTGTCAGCCAATAACTTAGTGCCCAAAGTGTTGGCCAGGCGCTCGGCTAAGCGTTTAGGGAAAAACTCACCCAAAATGGTTTTAAGCTCTGCCTTGCCGCGCGACTGTTGTTTATCTAGCAAATATTCGCTTGCATCTATATCAGGCAATAGGTTGATTTCAATACAATCTCCTGGCTGCCAATAGGAAGAGGCTTGCAAAATAGCTGGCCCACTTAATCCTCTGTGTGTAATTAACAGTGCCTCTCTAAAACTAACCCCCTGACAAGTCACTACAGCGTCTAGAGATAATCCAGATAAGTCTTTAAAATAGGTGTTAATATCATGCTGATGAAATGTAAATGGCACCAATGCCGGTTTGAACGGGCGCGTGCTCAAATTAAATTGCTTAGCGAGTGTTAATCCAAAATCCGTGGCACCCATTTTTGGAATACTTGGTCCGCCAGTGGCAACAACCAATGAGCCCGACTCAAACTCCCCTTGATCAGATTGAATAAGATAGCTTGAGTCAAATTTTATGTTGTTAATATTGCAATCCAAAACAAAATCAGTTTGTTGACACTCATCAAGTAGCATTCTTAAAATCGCACCAGATTTTTGATCACAAAATAATTGCCCCAAAGATTTCTCTTGCCAGCTCAGATGATGGCTTTGCATTAACGCCATAAAATCCCATTGCGTATAGCGCGATAAAGCCGATTTACAAAAATGCACGTTTTCAGACAAAAAGGCTTGTGGTTCAATATGTAAATTAGTGAAGTTGCAACGCCCACCGCCAGAGATTAAAATCTTTTTTCCAGCTTTGTTAGCTTTATCCAATATCAATACTTTTCGGCCACGTTGTTGCGCTTGTGCGGCGCACATTAAACCAGCAGCACCTGCACCAATAATAACAACGTCGTATTTTTTTAAATTAGTTTCCATAGAGGCAAAACCTCCCAAGCTGTTTTTCAATAATATTACTTGTTAAATTTAGGTTGGTAGTTATAACTTGCTGATGTGAGGAATTGCCTCGTCCAGCAGCACCTGCACCAATAATAACAACGTCGTATTGTTTCAAAGTAACTGTTTAATTGTATTAATGATATTGGGTGCGTCCCACTCTAACGCACCTCGGTAGGCGTATCGAATGGTGCCATTTTTATCCAGCACAAAATTTGACGGATAAGCATAGACACCCCAATCCTTAACAGCGATGCCAGACTCGTCTAACAATATGGGCAGATCAAAGGCTACTTTTTTCATAAACTCATTAATTTGCTGCTTGGACTCGCCGACATTAATGGTTAAAATTTGAAAATCAGTTGCCTTGAGTTTTTCGTTTAATCGAACTAGAGATGGTATTTCCTCAACACAAGGCTTACACCAACTGGCCCAAAAATTAAGTAGTACCACCTTACCCTTATATTGATCAAGACTAACTTTTTCACCCGTTAAACTATTAAGCGCCAGATCAATTGATTGCTTTTGCACATAAGGCTTTAATTCGGGCTCGCTAAATGAAAATTCAGCTGTTTTTTTATTGACTTTTTTAATGATTGACGGATTGGGTGGTGTTACTGTTAATAATAAATTTGAGGCTAATAAGTAAGTGTCTGCTAGTGCATCCTTCTCTTGTAAACTTACCTTGGTTAAATCCTGCTCATTGCGCATGTGAAAGCCACCGCTAA
>NZ_JAQRMS010000105.1 GCF_028599055.1 Candidatus Thioglobus sp. | reverse complement strand
GTATCAGGTATCTTACTGCCCTAGAATACAGTAGATCGTAGGTAGCTCTAAGTAAACTGACTGTGTTATGTAACATGTATCCTGCCCCACTAGAATGCTGTAGATCATAGGTGGCACTAAATAAACTGTATGTGTAATGTATCAGGTATCATACTCCCCTAGAATACAGTAGATCGTAGGTAGCACTAAGTAAACTGACTGTGTGATGTAACATGTTTACTGCTCCCCTATAATATAATAAATCGTAGGTAGAACTAAATAAACTGTATGTATAAGGTAACAGGTATCCTGCTCCCCTAGCATGATGTAGAGCATGAGGGGAACACAATAAACGGTTATGTAACAGTTATCATGCTCCCCTAGAATAGTGTAGATCGTCAGTGGAAATAAATAAACTGTCTGTTGGAGGTAACAAGTATCCTACTCCCCTAGATGGATGTATATCGTGAGGGGAACACAATCAACTGTGATGTTACAGGTATCCGTCTCCCCTAAAATACTGTAGATCGAAGGAGGAAATAAATAAACAAGCTCTGTGATTTAACAGAAATCCTGCTCCCATAGATAACTGTAGATCGTAGGTGGAACTAAATAAACTGTCTGTGTGATGTATTGGGTACCCGGCGCCCCTAGCATACATTAGATCGTAGGTGGCACTAAATAAACAGTTTGTGTGATGTAACAGGTATCCTCTCACATTGAATACTATAGATCGTAGGTGGAGATATATAAACTCTCAGTGTGATGTAATAGGAATCCTGCTCTCCTAGACTACTGTTGATCGTATGTGGAACTAAATAAACTGCCTGTGTCAGGTAAAACTGTCTGTGTGATGTAACATGTATCCAGCTCTCCTATAATAATGTAGATCGTAGTGACTATGTGGCACTAAATAAACTGACTATATGATGCAACAGGCATCCTGCTCCCCCAATAATACTGTAAATCGTAGATGGAACTAAATAATCGGACTGTGCATTATGCTACGCTCGAGTGACGTATCTCGTGAGGGGAATACAATAAACAATGTAAATAAACTGTCTGTATGATGTATCCTCTCCCATATAATACTGTAGATCGTGGGTGGCCTAAAAAAACTGTCTCTGATATGTCACATGTAACATGCTCCCCTATACTACTGTAGATCGTAGGTGGGACTAAATAAATTGTATTTGTGATGTAACAGGTATCATGTTCCTCTAGAATACAGTAGATCGTAGGTGGCACTAAATAAACAGTTTGTGTGATGTAACTGGTATCCTCCCTCATACAATTATATAGATCGTGGGTGGAACTAAATAAACTGTCTGTGTGATGTAACAGGTATCATGTTCCTCTAGAATGTAGTAGATCGTAGGTGTCGCTAAATATACTGTCTCTGTGATGTTTCATGTATCATGCTCCCCTAGAATATTATAGATCGTTGTTGGAGCTAAATAATGTGTCCGTGTGATGTAACAGGAATTCTACTCTCCTAGAATACAGGATGGACATACATGTGAGATAATCAGGATCGACGTACATATAAGAAAATCTGAAGGACATACATAGAAGATACACAGGATAGGCATACATATAAGTCACTCAGGATGGACGTACATATAAGATACTCAGGATGGACGTAAATGTAATATAATCAGGATGGACGTACATATAAGATACATAGGATGGACGTACATCTAATATATTTAGGAAGGACGTACGTATAGGATATTCAAGATTGACGTACATATAAGAAACTCAGAATGGGTGTACATATAATATACTCAGGATGGACGTCCATATGAGATATTCAGGATGGGCGTACATATACGATACTAAGGATGAAGGTAAATGTAATATAATCAGAATGGACGTAAATATAACATACGTAGGATGGACGTACATATAAGGTACATATGATGAACGTACATATACGATATTTAGCTTGGACGTACATATAAGATATTCAGGATTGACGTACATTTAATAGACTCATAATGGACGGACATATAAGATACTCAGAATGGGCGTACATATAATATAATCATGATGGACGGACATATAAGATACGCAGGAGTGACGTACATATGATATACTGAGGAGGGAGGTACATATAAGATAGTCAGGATGGACGTACATATATAAGAAACTCATAATTGGCGTACATATAAGATACTCATGATGGGCGTACATATAATATAATCAGGATGGACGAACATATAATATACTCAGAATGACCATACATATAAGATACTCAGGATGGGCGTACATATAATATAGTCAGGATGGACGTACATATAAGATACTCAAGATCGACGTATATATAAGATACCCGGGATAGACGGACATATAAGATACTCAGGATGGGCGTACATATAAGACATTCAGGATGGATGTACATGTAAGATATTCAGGTTGGACGTACATATAATATATTCAGGATGGACGTACAAGGAAGTTATTCAGTATGGACGTTCATATAACATACTCAGGATGGTCGTACATGTAAGATTTTCAGGAAGGACGTACATGTACGATATTCAGGATGTATGTACATGTAACATACTCAGTGTGGGCGTACAAGTAATATACCCAACATGGACGTATATATAAGACATCCAAGATAGCCGTACATATAATATACTCAGGATGAACTTACATATAATATACTCAGAACGGGCGCACATATAATATCCTCAGGAGGGACGTACACATAAGATACTCAGGATGTACGTACATATACGATATTAAGGACGGGCGTACATATACGATATTAAGGACGGACGTACATGCATGTTACTCAGGATGCATGTACATATAATATACTCAAGAGCGACGCACATATAAGATATTCAGTATGGGCGTACACATAAGATACTCAGGATGTACGTACATATACGATATTAAGGACGGGCGTACATATACGATATTAAGGACGGACGTACATGCATGTTACTCAGGATGCATGTACATATAAGATACTCTGGAAAGACGTGCATGTAAGATATTCAGGATGGACGTTCAGGCAAGATATTCAGGAATGACGTGCATGTAACATACTCAGGATGGACGTACATGTGAGATAATCAGGATCGACCTGCATATGAAAAAACTCATTATGGACGTACATAGAACATACTCAGGATGTAGGTACATGTAAAATACTCAGTGTGGGCGTACAAGTAATATACCTAGCATGGAGGTATATATATGACATCCATGCTGGACATACATAAAATATACTTAGGATGGACGTACATATAAGATACTCAGAATGGGCGCACATATAATATCCTCAGGAGGGACGCACATATGAGATAGTCAGAATAGGCGTACATATAAGATACTCTGGATGGACGTCCATATAAGATATTCAGGATGGGCGTACATATACGATGCTCAGGATGGACGTAAATGCAATATAATCAGGATGCACGTACATATAAGATACATAGGATGGACGCACATATACGATATTTAGGATGGACGTACATATAAGATATTCAAGATTAACGTTCATATAAGAAACGCAAAAGGGGCGTACATATAATATACTCAGGAGGGATGTACATATAAGCTAGTCAGGATGGAGGTACATATAAGATACTCAGAATGGGCGTGCATATGTCATAGTCAGGATGGACGTACATATAAAATACTCAGAATGGATGTACAGATAAGATACTCAGGATGGGCGTACATATAATGTAATCATGATGGAGGGACATATAAGATACTAAGAATGGTCGTACCTATAATATACCCAGGATGGGCGTTCATATAATATAGTCAGGATGGGCGTATATATAAGACAGTCATGATGGACGTACATATAAGATATTCAAGATGAACGTAGGTGTCAGAAACTCATGATGGACGTGCATAGAAGATACTCGGGATGGTCGTACATGTATAACTGTCATGATGGACGTACATTTAAGATACTCCGTATGTAGGTACATGTAAAATACTCAGTGTGGGCGAACAAGTAATATACCCAGCATGGACGTATATGTAAGATATTCAAGATTGAAGTTCATATAATAAACTCAGAATGGGCGTACATATAATATATTAAGGTGGGATGTACATATAAGC
>NZ_JAQRMS010000104.1 GCF_028599055.1 Candidatus Thioglobus sp. | reverse complement strand
AGATTGCGCATAGTCTTTTGCCAACGTTTGCGCCGCCATTGCAGCGCCCGATGCTGACAATCCAGTTGTGACAGCCATTAATAAACTCTTCATTTTCATACCGCCTCCTATTTTTCTTGTTGCTTCAGTTTAACTATACACCTCTTAAGAAACAAATTCAACAAACCACCCATTGACATCATCCAATAGGGATAATCTTTATTAATCAACCAAACCTACACCTAATGACCAACAAAACCGCTGCACAAATTTGGATCGATGCTGACGCTTGCCCGGTAGTTATTAAAGAAATTTTATTTAAGGCAGCTGATCGCACTCAAACCAAAACCACGCTAGTCGCCAATCACGCACTGCACTTACCACCCTCTCAATATCTAAATTTTATTCAGGTGATGCCGGGGTTTGATGTGGCTGATAATGAAATCGTTAAACAGCTTAAAGCACACGATCTGGTTATCACTAGTGACATTCCTTTGGCTGATGAAGCAATCACCAAAGGTGCAACAGCACTCAGCCCGCGAGGAGAATTATTCACCGCCGGTAATATTAAAGCAAAACTCAGTATGCGTGATTTTATGGATGTAATTCGCTCAAGTGGTGTGCAAACAGGCGGTCCACCACCGCTCAGTCAAGCAGATCGACAGAGCTTTGCCAATCACCTAGATCGTTGGCTAAATCAACATAAGGCTTAGCGCCAAGTTGGTTTCATGTAAACACCTGGTGTCGCTTCTTCAGCCATAATTTTGCCCGGCTCCATCATGGAGCGAATCCCTTGATCCATACCCGGCATCATAAATGAAGAAGATTGCGGTTGACGAAACTGCTGCTGAGGCTGTCCCGGATTAAACGGCATCATACTCATGCCACCAAAAGACTGCGCTGGCTGAGCTTGCCTACTATTACCACCACCCATTGCCCACGGCATCGGATTGTAAGCTGGTTGAGCGTTGTATCGCTGCCTTGGAGATGCATATCTTGGATTAGAATACCTAGGTTGAGCAAAGCTTTGTCCGCCCCACGGCATCGCACTACCGCCAAATTGTTGCATCGACGGCTGAGCAAACGTTTGCCCGCCAAATGGTGACATCATTGACGATGGATTGCCAAAATTAGCAAAAGCCATTGTGCTAATGCCAAATGTTATACCGATGCAAATTTTGATTAATTTGTGCTTTGTGTTCATATCTTCCCCAAGATTTAATTAGTATTAGCTTGAACTATACACGCTGATTAGCAAGCGCACAAGTGGTTTTTCAGCAAAATAAACAGCCAGCCCACTATACCGTTAATAATTCAGACCAATGGGTAGTAAATCGATTTGATTGAAACTCAGCCCTTGGCAGCCAACGATCATTACCCAACTCGCTCGCATAGCGTAATAAATTACCATACGGCTGATCCGCAAACTGAACACTTTTTTGACTAATGGCAAACAAGTCTTGCTGACTCTTATCTGGCGTTAAATTACCCAACATAACACCACCCTTATAAAATCCATAGCCCGGTTCATAAATTTGTTTAAGCAGCTTGGCACACAAAGGAATTAGCAAATTTTCATCGCTAATAGGTGTACTCATACCCATAGTTTTTGATAAGTTAATACACTCAACACCCTTTTTAAAAGGGTTTGTGTAGATAAACACACTCAGTGAAGTTGCCGCCAAAGACTGCCGGTTAAGCTTATTAACGGCTTTTCGAGTTAAGCTAGTTAACGCTTGGTTAATTTCATCAAAATCACTTAAATCCAGCCCAAAGGATCGTGAAGAAACAATTTGTTTTCTAGCAGGTGCAATTTCCTCTAACGCCAAACAAGCGTGCCCATACAACTCCCGATAGATGCGCTTGCCATTTACGCCTAACAAGGTTTCAATAATACCAATATCAGCCTGATAAAAATCATACGCACTATGAATGCCGACTTGCTGCAGCTTCTGTGCAGATTTGCGCCCCACACCCCATATATCACCCACTTCAACAGACTCTAACAATTTGTTAAATCGATCATTAGGCAGTGTGTCAATGTCAAACACGCCATTAAACCTTGGGTAAATCTTGGCAATTCGATTAGCCAGCTTGGCTAAAACTTTAGTACTGCCCATACCCACACAAACAGGAATACCCGTCCAAGATTTAACCTGATTTTTAAGTGCTTGCATGTGCGTGTTTAGATTCACCATTAAGCCTGATAAATCTAAAAAACTTTCATCAATTGAATACACTTCTTGCACAGGAGAATATTGACTAATCACCTTCATCACTCGTGACGACATATCGCCATATAAAGGATAGTTTGAGGACTTAACCACCACTGATTTATCGATAATCAAATCCTTAACTTGATAATACGGCACACCCATCTTAATCCCGAGTGACTTAGCCTCATTCGAGCGCGCAATCACACAACCGTCGTTATTACTCAAAACCACAATAGGCTCGCGCTCTAATTTTGGATCAAACACACGCTCACACGAGGCATAAAAATTATTGCAATCTACCAGGGCAAATTTTTGCTGATTAAGCTTAGGCATATTGGTGAATAACCGAGGTCACCACGCCCCAAATAATCAACTCATTGCCTTCACAAATTTCAATATCGTCAAACTCAGGGTTTTCTGTCTTTAGTGTAATCTTGCCTTTGTACTTATGCAGGCGCTTAACGGTAAACTCACCATCCACCACAGCAATCACAATCTTGCTACTTTTAGCAGGTAGAGATTTATCTACCACCAAAATATCCCCAGGATGAATACCTGCATTTAGCATAGATTCACCTTGTGCCCGCACAAAGAAAGTCGCCTCTTGATGGTGAATCAAGTGCTTGTTTAAATCAAGCCGATCCTCTAGGTGGTCATCCGCGGGAGAAGGAAAGCCCGCTTGCACACGTGAGGAAAAAATAGGAATAGACAAACTCGGTGCATTGGCATCAAATTCAAACACATTTACATCAGACTTAAGCTGGGATTTATACACATCTAAAGTAGATTTAACTTGGTCTACTAAGCTCACTGGCACGCGCATTACTTTGGTATCTTCTTTAAATTTACCCGAGTTCTTTTTGCGCCCAGCGCCCGTTCTGGCGCCCCCATGATTTTGTGTTATTGTATTCATTTGAATATTGTAACATAATTCAAATGAATGGAAAAAATATCTTAACAATAAGCCCTATTCAACAACTACTTTTAACGCCCAATAAGGCCTAAAATATCCACAATGGATCTTTTTAATGTTGCCCATGTAATCATCGGCGTTCTAATTGGCATGGCGGTTGAGCCTATGGGTAGATTTGCCCTTCAAGGGCCTGACGCCGCACCGCACTGGGTGTTAAGCAAAATTAGCAGAGCAGTAGTTGCTGTGCTAATGTGGGGTTTTGTTATATTCTCCGCTACGTTTGGATTTGAATACACCCTATACGCCGTACTAGAAATCGCGATTGGTGTTTTTATCTCTTACTATTTGGTGCGCAAGTAAAAATACTGCCATTAAAAAAAAATACCTGCTCCTATTTTTATAAATTAAAAGCAAACCAAGGATGATTTTAAATATTTGCTAAATTTTTAATCGCTTTAACGTTTTATCTATTCAGTATGATTGGCACATAACCCAAATTGATATAATCATTCAATTTTGCCGGTCCACTAACCGCCACATCAACAATATCAATATAAGCATCCTCAGAAACACCATTCCAAGACGAATTAACCCCACAAACATGAATGCCAACCCCTTGTTTTGACAGATTATTCAATAAAAAGACGGTATTTTGATTTTTTGCCAAATTTTTGCGCGTTAACTGAAACTGCTCATTACCATGAGAAATAATTGCAATATCTAAATTAGGGTATTTATGCCTTAATTGCCCAATTAATTGCTTTATTTTGGGCGCTGCCCAATCCCAAGCATCAGTTTTGTACTCTACCAGCTCAAAAACCACCCCGTCTGGCTCAATATTAGCGTCAATTAGCGCATTAACACTCGAATTCGAGTACTTTATAGCATTGGCATACGATTGACTGGCCAAAACAAGCATCAACAGCAATATTTTTACAAAATTATTAAAGATAAGCATAGTGACATTATCAAACAATTTTAAAAATTTAGCAAATTTTCAATATGAGGG
>NZ_JAQRMS010000103.1 GCF_028599055.1 Candidatus Thioglobus sp. | reverse complement strand
AGCAAGCTGAAGAAGCTAAAAAAGTCAAAGAAGTTGAACCATCGCCTTGGTATAAATTTTGGTAAGCAGCCACATGCCGTGTCATCACTAAACATTCATAATCTAAGTTGTCAAAGAGGCTATAACCAACTCTTTGATAATTTGTCTTTTCAGGCTCATGCTGGTGATATTCTGCGCATTACTGGCACGAATGGCAGTGGCAAAACATCGTTGTTAAGAATTCTAGCGGGTGTTAGCGCTGCCGAGCAAGGTGAGGTAGTCTGGGATCAGCATCCAGTTAAATCTGAGCGTTATCAACAAGAGGTTTTTTACCTAGGCCATCAAGCAGCGTTGAGTGGCGAGTTAAGTAGTCTTGAAAATCTTGAATATTTAAGTGCGCTAAATAAAACCACTGAGCAACATCAGCTGATTCAGGCGCTTAATGATATTGGCCTTAAGGGTTATGAAGATGAATATTGCGCCAATCTATCAGCTGGACAAAAGCGTCGCGTTATTTTGGCAGGCTTGTTTGTGTCTAAAGCTAAAATTTGGCTGCTGGATGAGCCCTTTACCGCACTTGATCCGCTCGGTGTTGAGATTGTTGAAAGTAGAATTACTCAGCACTGCGCTAATGGCGGGTTGTGTTTATTCACCACACATCAAGATTCAGCACTGGCTAATCAAAAAATTCTAGCCTTATGAATATCTACCTAAGAACCTTAAGTCGAGATCTACGTGTTGCGCTGAGAAACCCTTCTAGTGTGCTTAATCCGCTTTTGTTTTTTATTATTTCTGTTTCGCTATTTCCACTAGCCATTAGCCCTGAAGCGGCTACACTCTCACAAATTGCTGCAGGTATTATTTGGGTGGCAAGTATGTTGGCAGTGTTGTTATCTCTGAATGCTTTATTCCATCATGATTATGAAAACGGCGTCTTAGAGCAAATGGTTAGCTCTCATCATTCGTTACCTTTGTTGATCTTGGCAAAAATTACCGCACACTGGATTCTAACCGGCATTCCTATTATTTTGCTCTCACCTTTATTGGGTATTTTTCTATTTCTTGATGAAGCGGGCATTCGGGTACTAATGATCACCCTACTGTTAGCCACGCCAAGTTTGAGTTTAATAGGCAGCATTGGTGCCTCACTCATTGTTGGCATTAAAAATTCCGGCATGCTACTATCACTGTTAATTTTGCCACTCTATATTCCTATTTTAATTTTTGCCTCAAGCGCAGTATCCCAAGCGCAATTTGGCTTAGCCATTGACGGGCAGCTGTATTTTTTAGCCATGTTTTTAATCTTGAGTTTAATGAGTGCACCATTCGTCAGTAGCATTGCCTTGAAAATTAGTTTGGAATAAACTAATTTATTTGTTATAATTTCACCCACACGCTGATTTGTCCCGATTGCTAGCGTTACTACCCTGAGTAGTTAAAACAAGCTAAAGTAGGCGTTCTTCTTAGATGAAAACCCCTCTTTATAGGGGTTTTTTAACGTTCATACGGAGAACAAAAAAAAATGATATTTACTTCTGAATCGGTGTCAGCAGGACACCCTGATAAGGTCTGTGACCAAATTTCTGACGCCATCTTAGACGCTGCATTAGCGCAAGATAAAAACTCGCGCGTTGCTTGCGAAACCCTAATCAAAGATAACAATGTAGTTTTGGCTGGCGAAATTACCACAGGCGCTAGCATTAATTACGAAAAAATCGTTCGTGACACCATTAACGAAATCGGCTACAACGATGACGAGCTTGGCTTTAATGGCAGTACTTGTAATATTGCTAATTTATTAGGCGAACAATCTCAAGACATTGCCCAAGGTGTGGATGAATTTGAAAACCATGAACAAGGTGCTGGCGACCAAGGCTTAATGTTTGGTTATGCTTGTAACGCAACTGATGTTTACATGCCAGCACCCATTCTATATGCCCATCGTTTAGTTGCTAAACAAGCAGAACTGATGAAAAATGGCACGTTGCCATGGCTACGTCCTGATGCTAAATCTCAGGTGTCGTGCATCTATGATGGTCATAAAATTGTTGGCATTGATGCAGTGGTACTCTCTACTCAGCATGACGAAAGCATCGAGCTGAAAGACTTGCAAGAAGCTATTATGGAAGAGGTAATTAAACCTGTGTTGCCAAGCGAATGGCTCTCTACTACAACCAAATACCACATCAACCCAACGGGTAAGTTTGTAATCGGTGGGCCAGTGGGTGACGCCGGATTAACGGGTCGTAAAATTATTGTAGACACCTACGGCGGCATGGCGCGTCATGGTGGCGGCGCATTCTCAGGCAAGGACCCTTCAAAAGTTGATCGTTCAGCTGCTTACGCAACTCGCTACGTAGCCAAAAATATCGTTGCAGCTGGCTTAGCTGCTCGTTGTGAAATTCAAGTGTCTTATGCGATTGGTGTGGCTGAGCCAACATCAATTAGTGTTGAGACCTTTGGCACTGGCCAAGTGTCTAATGAAGCAATCGAAGCATTAGTGCGCGAACATTTTGACTTACGCCCGAAAGGCTTAATTGCCATGCTAGACTTAAAGCGTCCAATTTATCAAAAAACGGCGAGTTATGGTCACTTTGGTCGCACTGAAGATGACATCACCTGGGAAAAAACCGACCGCGTGCACTTACTAAAATAATTCTTTGTTGGTATAATAACTAACTCGCTGAGGAGCGTTGCATTGGGTAATATTCCCATCAGGCTCAGCAATCAAAACGACGCTCATTTTTATTGTTTTTTATAGGAGATAAAAATGAGTAACAAAACACTAGACAATAACGACTATAAAGTTGCCGATATGGCATTGGCTGATTACGGCCGTAAAGAAGTAGAATTAGCTGAAGCTGAAATGCCGGCACTAATGACACTGCGTACCAAATACCGAGACACCCAACCATTAGCTGGCGCTAAAATTCTTGGCTGTATTCACATGACCATTCAAACAGCCGTACTTATGGAAACCTTGGTTGATTTAGGTGCGCAAGTTCGTTGGTCAAGTTGTAATATTTTCTCAACACAAGATCACGCCGCGGCTGCAATGGTTGCTGCTGACATTCCAACCTTCGCCTGGAAAGGTGAAACCGAAGAAGAGTTTTTATGGTGTATTGAGCAAACCATTTTAGAGGGTGGCAAACCTTGGGATGCCAACATGGTTCTGGATGATGGTGGTGACTTAACTGAGATGCTACATGAAAAATACCCAGAAATGCTTAACGACATTCACGGCATTAGTGAAGAAACCACCACTGGTGTTCACCGCCTACTTGAGATGATGGAAGCCGGCACACTAAAAGTGCCTGCGATCAATGTTAATGATTCGGTAACCAAATCAAAAAATGATAATAAATACGGTTGTCGTCATTCACTTAACGATGCAATTAAGCGTGGTACTGATATGCTTATGTCAGGTAAAAAAGCGCTTGTCATTGGCTATGGTGATGTTGGTAAAGGCTCAGCTCAATCGCTACGTCAAGAAGGCATGATTGTTAAAGTATCTGAAATTGATCCAATCTGTGCCATGCAAGCTTGCATGGATGGCTTTGAGATTGTTTCTCCATACAATGATGGTATTAATACGGGCACAGTCGAAGGCATTAATAAAGACTTACTTGCAACAACCGATTTAATCGTTACCACAACCGGTAACTACAACGTTTGTGATTCTGCTATGTTGCAGTGTGCAAAATCAGGCTCAGTAGTTTGTAACATTGGCCATTTTGACAACGAAATTGACACGCAATACATGCGTGATAACTGGCGTTGGGATGAGGTTAAGCCTCAAGTACACCGTGTATTTAGATCTGACGATAAAAATGATTATCTAATCTTATTATCTGAAGGTCGCTTGGTAAATCTTGGTAACGCAACAGGCCACCCAAGTCGTATTATGGATGGTTCTTTTGCCAACCAAGTATTAGCGCAGATGCACTTATTTGATGAAAAATTTGCAGATAATGGTGGTGACATTTACGTTGAAGTACTTCCTAAGAAATTAGACGAAGAAGTAGCAGCTGGTATGGTTGGCGGTTTTGGCGGTGTGTTAACCACCTTGACTGACACACAAGCTGATTACATTAATGTTTCTAAAGAAGGTCCATTTAAGCCGGAATCTTATAAATACTAACTACCAGCTTTAGTAAAATACAAAACACCTCTTTTAGAGGTGTTTTTTTT
>NZ_JAQRMS010000102.1 GCF_028599055.1 Candidatus Thioglobus sp. | reverse complement strand
ACCCTACCGCATGACAAATTAAAAACCCACTTGAAAGAATTAATTCACAAAGCTTTCAGTCATAGAAAAGATGGCTCAACATTTGTTGTGTTAGGCTACAATTCCACATATTTTTCAAACATAATTCAAAAAGGTAAGACATGCTACCCCGAGGAACAAGTGATCAGTATGATGGAGTTCCTCATCGATAACATATTTCTTCCATTGATATATCCTCTAGAGCTAGAAATTAAAGAGACCACAGATACAGCTTCGTCAGCATCATTTTTGGACTTATACCTCGAATTTGACGACAGTGGTCAACTCAGTACTAACATTTATGATAAACGGGATGACTTCAATTTTAAAATCATAAATTATCCTAATATGTGCAGCAATATACCAGCTTCTCCTGCATATGGTGTTTACATATCGCAATTAATTCGTTATGCTAGGGCCAGTAGCAATTATTCTGATTTCTTGAGAAACAGGCTACTGGACCAGGGCTATAAACAGATTCGCCTTATTCGATCCCTTAAAAAGTTTATATTCCGATACCAAGATCTTGTCGAAGTATATTCTGCCTCTGCAGAGATTATTGTGAAAGATGGATTTTCATAGTGAAAATATTTTCATAATGAAAATGTATAAAGATCAAGATTGAGAACACACGTCATTTTATTTTGGGCGTCTCTGGATTTTCATAGTGAAGTACTGCGTTCACTGCTTGTATACCTGTTTTGGTCAAGTATTTTTTTTAAATACTATTATAGTGACAACCGGAACATTTTAACCGTAATGGAAGGTGGGAGGTTTGGCGCCGTAAAATGGATTCAACCCTCCGTTTCTTTGGAAACGCCTGTACCAAATCAGGATCATTACGGATTTCCCAGTTTTCGGTTGTTGACTGAATTTGTATGTTTGTTGATTATGAGTATCGACTGTCCATTTGGAAGATTGTTAGGAGTTCGGTAATTTTGTTATTACCCTTATCCTTATATTGAACGGAAAAAATACTTTCAAAACAATATTTCTTCTTTCGATATATTGGTCGCGCTTATAGATTGTTAATTTAGAAATATCAAGAAATATTTTTACGTAAACAAATGTGAAGTGGAATTTATCAATTACGAAAGAACGTAGTTTCCTAGCCGCGTAGATATTTCAATGAAAACGTATTTTCATAGTAGACACAGTTAAAGTGGAATAGCATCAATATAGAAGAAACTAAACTTGTCTTAACTGTTCACTTGTTATAATAAATACACGAACGACCATGTTATTATTATTATTTTTATTTTATTTTTTTTTAATTAATATTCCTGATTTTACAATTGTCTACATTATTTTTTTTTCTCATATCTTCATATTTCACATTTTATCATAATGGTATTGCTAAATAAAGCCATTACATTAATTATTTTGAAATCAGTGATATTTATCATTGTTAAGTTGTAGAAATCTTGTGTTGCCGTCTCCAGATTGTCTCTATCGTGATTACTATGTAATATGATTGCTGAACATGTTGTATTTCTCTAATATCTCATTTAATCTAAGATTCCATATAAAGGTCTATTTATCATATAAATAGTGTCAGGTTTATAGTTATATCCCGTTACATATTACTCTGTAAACACTGTAGTATTATATGTACTTTGACCGTTAACAGTAAAAAATAGCTGCAGTTTATGTCATACGTTCTGAATATAGGACGAATTAATACGATATTCATCGATGTTATAAGGTTGCCTGACCCACTTTCTCCGGACCACGGATTGTTTTTTTCTTTCTCGGACATATTATTATTACTTGTCACTTGCCAGTCATTACATGTTACGATGTAATCGTTCAATTAAATCATTTTTAACGGGTGAACCAGCATTCCATGTCCCTGACCAGCATTCCATGTCCCTGAACAGCATTCCATGTCCATGACCAGCATTCCATGTCCCTGACCAGCATTCCATGTCCCTGACCAGCATTCCATGTCCCTGAACAGCATTCCATGTTCCTGACCAGCATTCCATGTCCCTGACCAGCATTCCATGTCCCTGACCAGCATTCCATGTCCATGACCAGCATTCCATGTCCCTGACCAGCATTCCATGTCCCTGACCAGCATTCCATGTCCATGACCAGCATTCCATGTCCCTGACCAGCATTCCATGTCCATGTTACTTTCATTGTTACATTGGGATATGATTCTCGATTGATTTGTTTTATTATTCAATATTCCTATCGTTTTGTACTGTACAACACATATTCGGCTCGTCTTTACTCCCAGCTATTGTTGTAAGGATTTCATGTTTTATTTATGTTTATGTATTTATTTATGTATGATAGTGTCCAACACGATTTCTAAATCACATCATGTTCGTTTTGTATAAGAGTAGCATGACGGGTGCCACTTGTGGAGCCGGAAATATTTATACCTCTTTGTTTTTTGTCGGGTTCCTTCTTGTTGCTCAATCATTAGCTTTCGGTATAGTGTTTTGTAGTTGATAGCTTGTCCTTTTGTCAATATCTCGTCTTTGAAGCTGTAAAAACTACAAACAAGACAGCATTGTATCGGTCATAATATTTAAAACACTGACTCTAACTATATCGATATCCACAACAGTATTTGCTATAATATGTATTTTGACTTAAGAATGATCGTTAGAAGGGATTTGTCTATTAATTTAAAATCTTCGTATAATGATATTCGATTTTACCGCCACTGTTTTAGCAGTAATCAAGTTAATACTGACTTTATGAATTTTGTCAGGAATGTAAATCGATACTTACTCGTTCTTGAAAATCCGATAGTGCTCAATTATCAAATGAAATTGCTTGGTTTTTAGAAAAAAAAATATCTTCCTAAATCCTCGTCCACTAATTTCTGTGGAATTTGCAAAGATTGATTTATATGTAGCAACCTTCCAGCACCACCTGCTAACATGGAATATATATCTCCCAGTCGATACCATTTTCTAGAGCTTGTGGTTCCAATCAAGATTTACTTGATTATAAGAGTGTTGCTATTAACAAGGACACTACTGAATCACTGGTTCCTCTTAGTTAAGTTGAAGTCATCACTTCGACAGTTTTACGGTCGCCATCATGAATTGGTTGACCGTTATATAATATATGTGCCACAAATGACCACGGATATGTTCCACATCCCGGGCAGGTCATTTCCTCATTCATGACATCAACGGCTTTGTAAGTAAATTAACACGACGAGTGCCAATTGACGAGCAGGAACTGAGTACCCTCCCAGAGCACATGAGGTCACCCGCGGTTGTTAGTGGGGCTCGCGTTACTCGATCTTTTTGTTTGTTCAATGTTTTGTTGATCGTTGTTTATCCTTTTGTACTTTTTCATTTGATCATTCTGTTGTTTGTTCTTCTACGATATGAGGATTCTGATTACCCCTTTGGTATCTTCAAGTTATGCTTTAAGTTTTTTTCCACTATTAAGCTATTTTGGACAATAAATGTAGGTTATCTATTCCAGAAATACGGCTGATTACGAACACATCAATCTGAAATGTCGAATCATAAAAACAGTAGCAAATAAGTAAACCTTCTAATTCTTACATAGATGGAGGGCTGTCGTGATTGTGATTGTATGGTAGTTAGATTTACAAGTACCTATGCAATCAGTGCATATCACCACTACAATTGTTGGCAGGTATCCATCTCGTGACGGCGAGATGTACTCGATACAACATTATGTGATAAGGATTGTCAGTGACTTGTGACAGGTCGGTGGTTTTCTCTTGATACTCCTGTTTCCTCCACCAATAAAGATTGTCAGTGACTTGTGACAGGTCGGTGGTTTTCTCTTGATACTCCTGTTTCCTCAACCAATAAAGAATGTCAGTGTCGTGTGACAGGTCGGTGATTTTCTCTTGATACTCCTGTTTCCTCCACCAATAACGATTATCAGTGACTTGTGACAGGTCGATGGTTTCCTCTTGATACTCCTGTTTCCTCCACCAATAAAGATAGTCAGTGACTTGTGACAGGTCGGTGGTTTTCTCTTGATTCTCCGGTTTCCTCCATCCATAAAGATTGTCAGTGACTTGTGACAGGTCGATGGCTTTCTTTTGATACTCCTGTTTCCTCCACCGATAAAGATTGTCAGTGACTTGTGACAGGTCGATGCCTTTCTCTTGATACTCCTGTTTCCTCCACCAATAAAGATTGTCAGTGACTTGTGACAGGTCGATGGCTTTCTTTTGATACTCCTGTTTCCTCCACCGATAAAGATTGTCAGTGACTTGTGACAGGTCGGTAGTTTTCTCTTGATACTCCTGTTTCCTCCATCAATAAAGATTGTCAGTGACTTGTGACAGGTCAGTGGTTTTCTTTTGATACTCCTGTTTCCACCACCAATAAAGATTTTCAGT
>NZ_JAQRMS010000101.1 GCF_028599055.1 Candidatus Thioglobus sp. | reverse complement strand
CACCGATAAGTTCATCAGTTTCTAGATCGTAAACTTTTGTGCCTAATGGAATTTCAACGGTTAGATGGTCAGCTGATTTTCCGCGCTTATTCTGCCCCGAACCTGGCTGGCCATTTTTTGCTCTAAATAAACGATTAAAGCGAAATTCACTAAGCGTGTTTAGCCCTTCTTGTCCACGAAAATAAACATGGCCACCATCACCGCCATCACCGCCGTCAGGGCCACCATCAGGGATATACTTTTCTCGACGGAAACCCAAACAACCGGCGCCACCTTTGCCCGCTTCAACACGAATACTGGCAGAATCAACAAACTTCACAAGAAACCTTTGTATGATTATGGATGATTAGAAAAATACTGGATTTTACTAAATTGGAGATTTTAGAAAATACAGGCATGGTTGCTCTATGGCTATATTTTAAAAAATTTCCAAGTTGGTGGAAGATGGTGTTTTGATGATTATTCATAATTATGCAAAGACTTCTTTGCAAACCGCTAAAATATAATGAAGCCATTATACCACCGACAGATGAATCGAACCCTTTACAGCCTCATTGGATATTCACTTCTACCCGTTTTAATTATTCGTCTGTTGTTTAAATCTATTAAAGCTTCGAACTATCGCCAAAGGATTTATGAAAGGCTCGGCTTTGTTAAAAAAATACCCATGCCAGTCATTTGGATTCATTGTGTTTCAGTGGGTGAATTTCGCGCCTCGATTTCATTAATTGATACACTGATAAAGCAGTATTCCAATCATCGAATATTAGTCACTAGCACCACGCCAACTGGATCAGATGCCATCAAACAACACTATCACAACAAAGTCTTGCACTTGTACTTTCCATTTGATTTGGGCTTTATTGTTAAACGCTACATTAAGCAAATCAAGCCTGAGCTTTGCATCCTAATGGAAACAGAAATTTGGCCAAATTTGATTCATGCATTAAAAAAGAACAGTATTCCAAGCATTCTAGTTAACGCCAGAATGTCTGAAAGATCGCTTAAAAAATATCAACAATTTGCCGCTAGCCTGGTGAAACAAACATTAAATAATTTAAGCTTGGTTGCCACGCAAAATCAAAATTCAGCAGATCGCTTTATCCAACTTGGCGCACCAAAAAACAAGGTGGTTAATGCGGGCAATATCAAATTTGATCAAAACCCTAAATCTAATAATCTTGCCACCACAGCCATAGGAAAAATAACTCAAGCACGAACCGTTGTTACGTTTGCCAGCACCCACGAAGGAGAGGAGAAAAATATTCTTCAAAGTTTTTCCACGTTTAAAGGGAAAACTGATTTTTTACTTGTTTTTGTACCCAGACATCCTGAACGATTTAATCAAGTTGAGAAACTGATTAAATCATATGATCTAACCATTGAGCGTCGATCTAGTGCAAGGTCTGCCACTCAGGCAGACGCACTATTAGGTGACTCTATGGGGGAGATGATGAGCTATTTTGAGGTGAGTGATATCGTCTTTATGGGTGGCAGTTTAAATGACACAGGTGGGCACAACATGTTGGAGCCCGCTGCACTCTCTAAGCCGATTATCTTCGGCCCAACCGTGTTTAACTTTGCCGAAATATCTGCGGACTTGTTAGAACAAAAAGCCAGCATTCAAGTAAACAATGCTGATGAATTATTTGAACAAATCACCCAGCTGTTAGCTGACAAAAAACAACTAAAAAGCTTGGGTGATAATGCTAAACAGTATTTTGATTCTCAACAAGGCGCTGTCAACAGACTTAGTAAATTAATCGCAGAAATTATTTAGAATCCCAATAGCGCTGCATTTCAAAATACAAAAAAGAAGCACTCCAAGTAATTAATACAAAACCAACCAAAGCCTCCATGCCCACTAAAAATCGAATGGCGCCAAACGGCTCAATATCGCCAAATCCTAACGTGGAAAAATTAGTAAAGGAAAAGTAAACACTGTCCATCAGTGAACCGTCAAAATTACCTTGAATTGACCCCCAAGCTTCATCTTTACTCATGTAAAAATAAGCAATGGCGAACAACCAAATTTCAACCACATGCGCAATCAACGCAATAAAAACAACGGCTACAATTCTAAAACGATGTTTAATATTCATACTTGGCACAAAAGTAGTTGCCCGATAAAGAAACTCATAATGAATTAAAACACTGAGCGCTACAATAATGGTGTTAATTAATGCTGCAAGCCACATAGGGGAAAATCCTTATAATAAGAGATACCAATTGTACTGAAAAAATTTAGGAAAAAATTGAAATGGGCTGTTGTAATACCAAAACCAACGAAAAAACACTATGCTATTGTTTCAACATTAGTGAAAATGCCTATATAGAGGCACTAAAAGCCGGAAAAGGCGATGTTTTAAAGGATTTTGTGGTATTTCAGACCAAACACAACTACTGTAACTGTGAAAATCTTAACCCTTCTAAGCAGTGCTGCTTAAAAGAATTCAAACACCTAGAAATTTCGAAAATTTCTTAAATGGCTGTTTAAGCACCCTCTTTTAGGTAAATTTCAGAATCATTCTCTAAAAACTCAGCTGATTTTTGATCCATCTCGATTTGAATGGCATTAATCTTAGCAATTTCCTCATCATCCATGGTTTTGATTTCTTGAGTGATTTTCATTGAGCAAAATTTAGGGCCACACATAGAGCAAAAATGAGACGTTTTAGCCGCCTGTTTTGGCATGGTTTCATCATGATATTCTCGTGCTGTATCTGGGTCTAAGCCTAAGTTAAACTGATCTTCCCATCTAAATTCAAAACGCGCTTTAGATAAAGCATTGTCGCGAATTTGCGCACCTGGATGACCTTTGGCCAAATCAGCAGCGTGCGCGGCAATTTTGTAAGCAATAATACCTTCTTTAACATCGTCTTGATTTGGCAAACCTAAGTGCTCTTTTGGGGTAACGTAGCAAAGCATAGCGCAACCGTACCAACCAATTTGTGCAGCACCAATTGCTGAAGTAATGTGATCATAACCCGGGGCAATGTCAGTCGTTAATGGGCCTAAAGTATAAAACGGCGCTTCACCACACTCTTTAAGCTGCTTATCCATGTTTTCTTTAATCATCTGCATTGGCACATGACCTGGACCTTCAATAAAGGTTTGCACGTCGTGCTTCCAGGCAATTTTTGTGAGCTCTCCCAGAGTCTCTAGCTCACCAAATTGCGCTGCGTCATTGGCATCAGCAATAGAGCCTGGGCGCAAACCATCACCGAGTGAAAAAGTAATATCATACTGTTTCATGATTTCACAAATTTCTTCAAAATGCGTATAAATAAAGCTTTCCTGATGATGAGCCAAACACCATTTAGCCATAATTGAACCACCACGAGATACAATGCCGGTAATGCGGTCAATCGTCAGTGGCACATGTTGTAAGCGCACGCCTGCATGAATCGTAAAATAATCCACACCTTGCTCAGCTTGCTCAATCAATGTGTCTCTAAAAACTTCCCAATTAAGATCTTCAGCAATGCCGTTAACTTTTTCTAAAGCCTGGTAAATTGGCACTGTACCAATTGGCACTGGTGAGTTACGAATAATCCATTCGCGGGTTTCATGAATATTTTTACCGGTTGATAAATCCATAATCGTATCCGCACCCCAGCGAATACCCCACACCATCTTATCAACTTCCTCTTCAATACTTGAGCCTAGCGCCGAGTTACCAATATTACCGTTAATTTTCACCATGAAATTACGACCAATAATCATCGGCTCAGTTTCTGGATGGTTAATATTCGCTGGAATTACCGCACGCCCACGAGCCACCTCAGAACGGACAAATTCAGGGGTGATAACATCCGGAATATCAGCGCCAAAACTATGGCCCTTTTGCTGACCAATTTGATCTTTGTAATCTTGCCATTTGCAATTTTCACGAATGGCGATGTACTCCATTTCCGGGGTGATAATACCTTGCTTGGCATAATGCATTTGCGTGACATTTTTACCAGTTTTAGCACGCTTAGGTGTTTTCAAAAATTCAAAACGTAGGGCATCTAACTCGGCGTCATCCAAGCGCTGATTTGAAAAAGTTGAGCTCATTCCTGCTAACGTATCCGTGTCATTACGCTCATCAATCCAAGTTTCACGGATATTATCCAAGCCTTTACGCAAATCAATGGTGACACTTGGATCGGTATACACACCTGAAGTGTCATAGACATGTACGGGGTCGTTTTTTTCAGCCAGTTCACCAATGGTATCGGTGAGTGTAATTTCACGCATTGGCACTTGAATGTCTGAGCGTGAACCCTTGACATAAATTTTGTGAGAATTGGGAAAAGGCTGAATAAACGCCTCTTTGACGCTTGACATGCTTGTTAAGGTTTCGCTTGATTGACTCATTGTTGTATAATTCGGTG
>NZ_JAQRMS010000100.1 GCF_028599055.1 Candidatus Thioglobus sp. | reverse complement strand
ACAAGACGAAGAAAAACAAAACAAAAACATTCCAGAGAAACTGGCAACATAGTGTACACAAGACGAAGAAAAACAAAACAAAAACAATCCAGAGAAACTGGCAACATACGGTACACAAGACGAAGAAAAACAAAACAAAAACAATCCAGAGAAACTGACAACATACGGTACACAAGACGAAGAAAAACAAAACAAAAACAATCCAGAGAAACTGACAACATAGGGTACACAAGACGAAGAAAAACAAAACAAAAACAATCCAGAGAAACTGCCAACATACGGTACACAAGACGAAGAAAAACAAAACAAAAACAATCCAGAGAAACTGGCAACATAGTGTACACAAGACGAAGAAAAACAAAACAAAAACAATCCAGAGAAACTGGCAACATAGGGTACACAAGACGAAGAAAAACAAAACAAAAACAATCCAGAGAAACTGGCAACATACGGTACACAAGACGAAGAAAAACAAAACAAAAACAATCCAGAGAAACTGGCAACATACGGTACACAAGACGAAGAAAAACAAAACAAAAACAATCCAGAGAAACTGACAACATACGGTATACAAGGCGAAGAAAAACAAAACAAAAACACAACACAACATGTGTTAGAAACCACGTTATATTAACACAAGCACAAATAACGTAAATAAAACATGAGCCCTTCTATAAACAACTGAAAGTACAGACGAACAGTGTGTTTATATGGAAATCATGACGGATATTACAATACGGAACTCAGAACGGATAAAGACACATGATAGGACAACACACACACAAAACTAAAGCAAATTAGCAACAACGAATCCACAAAAAGACCGAGGGTGAACTCATGTGCGTGCAAATTGAAGGCTAAGCTGTTCCTGCTTCATATAAGACACCCAACTTGTTAGTTTGGACACTTTAAGTAAGTTATGTTCCTTATGAAGTAGAGTTCAGTTAATTGCGTTGTTTCCAAGATATTGAAACTCTCCATACTGAAGGTAGAAAAAGGTGGAGTTATCACTGAAAACTGAAAAATGTAGGGCATAAACACATTATACTCCCTTCTAATAGTCTCGCCTGCCGGTCACATTTGAAATATAAAACAACAACAATCATGAGGAGACACAGTAAAGGGAAGGCGATCATCTTATTTGTTCATTGCTGCCAGGGCTGTAGGTATGATTTTTTTTTTAAATTGACCTAAGAGTTATAATCTTTTACGAATTTTATTTTCTTGACTTGTGGTTAGTAAACTACGAACATTTACCAGCTCTGTAGTTTTACTGGGCATATTTACATGATCAAGGGGAGTTAATCCTCTCTGATTCATACATTTAATGTATATGATAGAACAGGTATGAAAGAAAAGCCTAATATCAACAAAACGAACACTCACCTCTCATTTTAGCGGAACTAAATGAAGGCAAACAAACCATGAGATATGACATTGTAAATCCAATTCCTGGTTTAGGACAGGCACATACTTAGGACAGGAACATACTTAAGACAGGAACATACTTTGTGATAATGGGTAGAAGCGAAGGTGGGTGGTGTGTTTAGGTTTTTTTATACCCTCTCCATTGACACGCGATTGTAAATAAACTAGATCGGCATAGAAATGTATATAATATTGTGTGAAAAGTACCATACAAACACTGAAACATTCAATAAAACATCAATGAAATAAAAACAAAACAAAAACAAAACAAAACCAGAAACACGACACTCCCATATACATGTATGTTATTATATTTTCGCCAATTGACTTTGCTTATCTACACGTGGTGGTGTCGACATCGATTTCTGTAATGGTTGCATTTGGTTGGTGGTTTTCTACGGTTAGGATTTGATTTGATTTGAATTTTGGTGTTTAACGCCACTTTCAACAATATTTCAGTTATATCGTGGCGACAAGTTTTATTGGTGGAGGAAGCCGGAGTACCCGGAGAGAACCACCGACCATGGGCAAGCAACTGGTAAACTTTATCACATGCGTTGCGAGTCGAGCGCACCCTTTTTCGACGGTTAGGTAAAAACTTCTTCCTGATTAATGCAGACAGTTACAATATGGCTGAAGTTTCGCTGAATGATGTGTTAAACACTTATAGGCCATGACCCCGGTTTTGATCATGAACCCACACTCGATGCGAGTAGTATATATACATTTCTACTTTCATAGTAAATATGGGAGATTGCAAACATGGTTCCGTTCACATAATTGTTTTTCAATGTATTCTGATTTTTCATGCTTTGATATGCCAGTATTTAGCTATTGGACTGTGTGATACCTCAATAAGTGTTACATTTAATACCGATTTTCTCGTGTTGTTGTAGTAGTAAATTATATCCAAATTGTTCATTGTTTTCTGACACGATTTTCATATCACATGACGTTAAACAGTATCACAACAGTTGTCACTAGTCGAGCAGGAACTGCTAACCCTTCCGGGTCGCCTGAGCTCGCTCCCGCAATTTAAAAAATATATATATAGTTTTTTGTAGATCATTGTCCTTTTTTAGCCATTATATTGTCTGTCCGTCATCGATTTACGGATTCTAGTTACCCCTTTGGAATCTTCAAACTTTCACTTTGCTTTGTTTATTTTATTTTTCCATTATCTTTCGGAACTGTATCGACAGGAGGGTATTTGTTTTGAATGGTTTAAAAAATTTAGTACATTTTCATATATACTTGAATCTGAAAATATACGTCGTTCATCCTAAGGCGTCGCGTGTCGTTGTCATCAGGAGATTTTCTTTAAATGACTGCACGTTTGGGGTTATTTAAATTTATTTCCGATTATTGCCTTATTTTGAAAAAAAATATATATTTGTTAATATCATAACAAAAACAGTTTGAATTAGTTTATAAGGATTGATAGAAATTATTTGTTCGGTTCATTCGAAATAACCTCAATCAGGTTGTACACACCCTTGCGTAACACGCTACGCGGGTTAAAAGGTGTGTCCAACCTGATTGAGGTTATTTCTTCGTTAACCGATCAAAAATTACGATACATCCTTAAATGTGTTTCATCTACTCGTCCTTACTATGTGTATATCAAAAGGAAGAGGGGTGTCGTGAATATGATCGTAAGGTACTTGGATTCATAACTACCTATGCAATCAGTGTATATCATCACTAACGTTGTGAGTTCGAATCCCACTCAGGCGAGGTGTACTCATTACATTGTGTGATAAAGTTTGAAAGTGACTTGCGGTAGGTCAGTGGTTTTCTCCGGATTCTTCTGTATCCTCCACCAATAAAACTGACGGCCACGATATAAATGAAATATTGTTGACAGTGGCGTTAAACACCATAACCCAATCAAAAGGCAGATATTTTGCTTGTTTTAATATAGTGTTCGTTGTGTTATGAATATCAGATTACATTGTACATTATTGGTAGTATGATATAGTTGTCTCCCCTGTTATATTCTTATCATGTTAGCGTCATCAATTTGTGAATAAAAAAAAATGTAATTATTTTCTTTATTTTGCATGTGAAATTATTTTCCTCCTGGACGATCGGGTAAGCACACACATCTGCTGTCAACACAGTGCATATGGTGGCGACTATCTCTACAACGGATGGTGTTGTGACAGTCAGTAGCTGCTGTACAACCTGTAAATACACAAATAGTACTGTCGTCATCACGATCTTATGTATTTGCATGTTGTATGGTCCTATTTGTTTTTTTAAATATTTGTTACTTCCCTTTTTCCCCGCGTTTTAGATTGTGACGTAGTTAGTTTGAGTGTGAATAAAATTGAAGATGGCAGAAGATGTCTTTGTGTTGTGCTATGCCAATCAATAGATAATTATATAGTAGACGATGTAAGTCTATTACAACGATATGGTTGACCGTTACAAAATATTCATATCTCAAATGATAATGGATCTTTTACTCTTTACGTAGATTATTTTCCCTGTCACCGATAATAATTGTATCAGACTTGACTATATATATATAATGAGCAACACCATTGGTTATAAAAGAGGCTGGAGCTATTTACCCCTCACGTACTCCTGGCTTCACTCTGGTGAGATCCTTATTGCTCATCTTTACAGTTTTCCGTATTATTTTGTGTGTGAGTTTTTTTTATGCTTGTTTGTCATTTTGCTGTGTCTTTAGATTGTTAATTCTTGGTTGCTACTTTAGTTTTACCTAACGTCTACTTGTGTTGTGTGTATACGTTTGTTTCATGCTTGTTTGTCATTGTGCTGTGTCTCTGGATTGTTAATTCTTAGTGGTAACGTTAGTTTTACCTAACGTCTACTTGTGTTGTGTGTGTATGTGTTTGTTCATACTTGTTTGTCATTGTGCTGTGTCTCTGGATTGTTAATTCTTGGTGGCCACGTTAGTTTTACCTAACGTCTACTTGTGTTGTGTGTGTATGTGTTTGTTCATACTTGTTTGTCATTGTGCTGTGTCTCTGGATTGTTAATTCTTGGTGGCCACTTTAGTTTTA
>NZ_JAQRMS010000010.1:16506-19157 GCF_028599055.1 Candidatus Thioglobus sp. | reverse complement strand
TTCGCGTAAAATAATTTTTGGTAGTGCTTAGGGTGCGCCTGCAATAAATGGTTACAAACCCCGCCAGGTCCGGAAGGAAGCAACGGTAGTAATTTTTTTATGTGTTGGATGTTATTCTGGGTGCTGCCACTTTTGAATTATTCTTTTTAGTATGAGTGACCATTATCAAGTCCTAGCACGCAAATATCGCCCGCATACGTTTGGCGAATTAGTTGGGCAAACTCATGCTAAAAAAACCTTGGTTAATGCACTCGATGCTAATAGTCTGCATCACGGTTTTTTATTTACTGGTACGCGTGGTGTGGGCAAAACCACCATTGCTCGCATCTTTGCTAAATCTATTAATTGTGAGGCAGGTGTAAGCTCTACGCCTTGCGGGTCTTGCCCTACTTGTTTGGAAATTGACAAGGGTCAGTCAGTTGATTTGATTGAACTAGACGCTGCTTCTCACACAGGCGTGGATAACATGCGCGATATTTTAGAAAATGCGCAGTACATGCCGACTAAAAATCGCTATAAGATTTATCTGATTGATGAAGTACACATGCTTTCAAAAAGTAGCTTTAATGCACTGCTAAAAACCCTTGAAGAGCCACCTGAACATGTAAAGTTTTTGTTAGCGACGACTGATCCGCAAAAGCTGCCTGTAACAGTTCTATCACGCTGTTTGCAATTTACCTTGCAACAGCTAACTCATGAAGAAATATTGGGCCAGCTTAAGTTTATTATGGATGCTGAGAATTTAAGCTATGAAGAAGCAGCGCTAGCTCAAATTGCCACGTTTGGCAATGGCTCAATGCGTGACGCATTAAGCTTGCTAGATCAGTCAATTTCTTATGGCAATGGCACAGTCACCAGTAAAGATATTAAAGCCATGCTTGGTTTGGTTCATCATGATGATATTATCACCCTAGCCAAACATCTATTTAATCAAGATGCTAAAGCGGTGATTGAATTTATCAAAGACTTGGCTCATCGTGGCGAGAATTTAACCAATGCCTTAAAAGATTTAAGCTCTTTATTTCATCAAATATCTTTGGCACAAATTGTTAATGATGAGACTGATACTGATATTAAAGAACTGTCGCAAGCCATCAGCAACCAAGATTTGCAAATTTTTTATCAAATGGCCATTAATGGTAGCAAGGATATGTCGCTTGCCCCGAGCGAACAGATTGGCTTTGAGATGACATTACTGAGAATGCTGGCTTTTCATTCAGACATTCAAAGTCAAAACCCTTCGGAAAAAAAAACTCTAAAAATCAAGCCTAGTCGCCCGACTAGTGATAATAACAGCACAGCATCAGAGGCGCCAAAGGTAGACTATAAAGAGGCGGTAGAAACACAGCCAAGCAACACATCAAAAATTTCCAGTCAACAAGAATGGGAAACGCTAAGTCAAACGCTTCATTTTTCTGGTGGCGCTAAAATGTTGGTTAAAAATACCCTGTTTACTTCGTTTAAAAACAACACGTTAACACTCACACTAGATGAGCAATTTGCCAATTTATTGAGTGACCACGTACAAAAAAATATTCTTGAAATTCTTAAGACTCAATACCCAAATTTAACCCTGGTGATTGAGTTAAACAAACCAACAGAGCAAACCCTTGCACAAAAAGAAACCGAGGCTCATAATCAATACTTAGCCACCATTCAACAAGAGTTTCTAAGTGACGAAATTGTGCAAAAACTAGAGCAAACTTTTAATGCAAAAGTTGACATTAATTCAATTAAAGAGATAACCAAACACTAGGAGATATTATGCTTAAAGGCGGAATGGCTGGAATGATGAAAAAAGCCCAGCAAATGCAAGACAACATGCAAAAGGCACAAGAAGAAATTAAAGCATTAACCGCTACTGGAAAGGCTGCTGGCGGCGCGATTGAAGTTACCATCAATGGTGAACACCTAGCGACAAATGTTAAAATTGATGAGATGGTAATGGATGACAAGGACATGCTTGAAGATTTAATTTTAACGGCAATAAATGACGCTACTACGCAAATCTCTAGCGCTTCGGCAGCAAAAATGAAAGGCGCAACTAGTGGCATGAACTTACCTGGTGGCATGAATCTACCATTCTAATAGCTACTAATGATTGAATCACTCAATAAAGCGTTTTGTGCACTACCTGGTGTGGGTAGTAAAACCGCTCAACGCTTTGTTTATCACTTGTTGGAGCGTGATCGTAATGGCGGCTTTGAGCTCGCCAAAGCCCTAGTTAACGCCATGGAGCACGTGCAACATTGCACCTCTTGTCGAACCCTGAGTGAGAAAAATATCTGCAATATTTGTAGTAACGATACGCGTGATAGCACTCAGTTATGTATTGTAGAGACACCAACTGACATTCATGCGATTGAACAAAGTGGGGTTTACAAAGGAAAATACTTTGTACTAAGCGGCTATCTATCCCCCATTGACGGCATTGGCGCTAGTGAGCTTGGACTGGGTGAGTTAGAGCAAAAACTTTCAGATAATCAAATAACAGAAATTATTCTTGCTACCAATGCCACAGTTGAAGGCGAGGTAACCGCACACTACATTAGCAACATGGCTAAGCAATTTAATGTGCAAATTACTCGTATTGCACACGGCATTCCGATTGGTGGCGAGTTAGAATATGCAGATATCAACACCATTGCTCA
>NZ_JAQRMS010000010.1:0-16406 GCF_028599055.1 Candidatus Thioglobus sp. | reverse complement strand
AGGTAACCGCACACTACATTAGCAACATGGCTAAGCAATTTAATGTGCAAATTACTCGTATTGCACACGGCATTCCGATTGGTGGCGAGTTAGAATATGCAGATATCAACACCATTGCTCACGCCCTATCTGGTCGTAAAAACTACGATTAAACTCTAGCTAACTTTTAAAGATTTTTTCTGCTAAGGCAAAACCTTTCTGACACTCTCTTTGACCAGCAGACAATATCATTGTCTAGAGAATAAATATTACTGAAAATTTGCTAGGCACAAGGAATTGCCTTGTACCATAGCGCACGCCCTATCTGGGCGTAAAAATTACACGTAGCCAATTTCTTATTCTCTGCGTTATTTTTCTTAAGATATGAATAACTATCTCTGCAAAAAATGCCTTGATAATAAAAATTTGGCGTTGTGTAATAAACTCCGCTTAAAAAAATTATTCGAATGTTTTAGATAGTAACTCTATCTCATACCCATCAGGATCTTTTAAAAACCCGACAATGGTTGTGCCAGCACTCATCGGCCCCGCTTCACGAATCACTTCAGCACCCTGATTTTTTGCCGTTTCAACGGCCTTGTATACATCGTCAACATTAATGGCGATATGGCCAAATCCTGTGCCAACTTCGTAAGCGCTCTTACCCCAATTGTAGGTTAACTCTAAGGCCGGATTTTCAGCTTCAGGGCCGTAACCTAAAAAAGCCAAAGTAAACTCACCTTTAGGATAATCTTTTTGTCTTAATAGCGTCATACCCAATACTTGCGTATAAAAAACAATAGATTTATCCAAATCACCAACACGCAGCATAGTATGCAAAATTCTCATTATTTCTAGCCTATAATCTGAAAATTATTAAATTATAAACTGAGTAGTAGATGACGGACACTTTCTCACATTGGGATAACATTTACAAAACTAAAGACCATGACCAGGTGAGCTGGAATCAAGCGCATTCCACCATTTCTTTTGATTGGATTTTGGCATCCGTTAAGCCAACAGACAGTATTATTGATGTCGGTTGCGGCGTGTCAATCCTAGCGGACAATTTACTAACAGAAGGTTTTAACGATATTTCACTACTTGAACTATCAACAGAGGCGCTCAATACACTCAAACTAAGATTAAAAACATCAGAAAAAAAGCTAAGTTTTTATAATGAGAATATTTTGGATTTCCAGCCGAACAATACCTTTAAACTTTGGCATGATCGGGCAGTTTTTCATTTCTTGACTGATCCAAAAGATCAGCAAACTTACCTGCAAAAACTTAATCAATATCTTCAGAAAGAAGGATTTTTCTTATTAGCAACCTTTTCGCCAGATGGACCTAAAGAATGTTCAAATCTGGATATTGTTCAATACGATGAAGTTAAAATTGTTCAGCTGTTGGGCAGTAAGTTTGAGCTAATTAAAACCGTTAATGAAAAACATCCACATCCAAACGGTTCTATTCAGAGTTTTAACTACTTTTTATTTAAAAAGAAGCATGATTAATCACCCTGAATAGCATCGTTCAAATCACTCATTAATGCTCGCTATTTTTGAATAGTCACTAGGTCAGCACGAATCGTTTGCTGGTGAGCTTGATCATCCAAGTAAATTAAAAATTCTGACCCTTCTTTGGTTGTCACGTCAATTGGCTTTATGCTGACTACCTCACCACCAATTTCAACGTTCATTGATTGTCCTCGCATAATCACCAACTCGTAGATACTATGGTCTTCACATGAAATTCTTTGATAACTATTCATACTGATTTGATTAAATTTAATTTGTCAGATTTATTCATTTGCTTTATCTCATACTCTCGTTTTGAAGCACTTGATCGATCAAGCGCCACTTCTTGATAAACCAACTCACACGGCGTATTGGCACGTGTGTATTTTGCGCCACCTTTTATCTCGCCATTATGCTGGCGAAGACGCTTGGTTAAATCGTTGGTTATCCCGCAATACAGCGAGTTATTAGCGCATTTTAATAAATACACAATCCAGCTTTTATTATCCAACGTATCAATCCCTTTATAGTATAATTGCAAAGTTTAATCCATCTTTATAAGTTAATGGAAAAAACCTACAATCCTGAACAAATTGAAGCGAAATATCGCGCCCTTTGGGAAGACAAAAATCTATTCTCGTCTGATGCTAATTCTACCAGCGAGAACGCCTACTCCATTATGCTCCCGCCGCCAAATGTTACTGGCTCATTACACATGGGGCACGCTTTTCAGCACACCATTATGGATGTGCTTACCCGTTACCATCGTGGCAAGGGTGATCAAACACTTTGGCAGCCTGGTACGGATCATGCGGGTATTGCCACACAAATGGTGGTTGAGCGCCAGTTAGCCGCTCAAGATATCACGCGTCACGATGTGGGTCGTGAAAAATTTATTGAAAAAATCTGGGATTGGAAAGAACAATCTGGCGGCACTATCACCTCGCAAATGCGTAGACTTGGCTCATCGGTTGACTGGGAAAAAGAGCGCTTCACCATGGATGAAGGCTTGTCAGCTGCGGTCAATAAAGTGTTTGTACAACTTCACGAAGAAGGGTTGATCTACCGTGGCAAGCGTCTGGTTAATTGGGATCCAGTGTTGCAAAGTGCTATTTCTGACTTAGAGGTCGTTGCGCAAGAAGAAAATGGCTTTATGCATCATGTCAAATACCCATTTGTAGATGGTGATGGCTTTATGGAAATTGCCACCACACGTCCAGAAACTATTCTAGCAGATGGCGCTTTAGCCGTTGATCCAAGTGATGAGCGCTATAAAGATGTTGTTGGCAAATGGGTGCACGTACCAATGACCAACAGGACTATACCCATTATTACCGATGAGTATGTCGACATGGCGTTCGGAACAGGTTGTGTAAAAATCACCCCTGCCCATGATTTTAATGACTGGGAAGTAGGTAAGCGCCACAAAATGGAAGTTATAAACTTACTTACCCCAGACGCTAAAATGAATGCTAATGCGCCAAAAGAATATCAAGGTTTAGATAGATTTGTAGCTCGCAAGCAAATTATCAAAGATTTAGATAATGCTGGACTTTTGGTAAAAATCGAGCCACATAAGCTTACCCCTCCACGAGGAGATAGATCCGGGGCAATTTTAGAGCCTTATTTAACCGACCAATGGTTTGTAAAAATTGCACCATTGGCAAAGCCTGCGATTGACGCGGTTAAAAACGGTGACATCCGCTTTATTCCTGAAAATTGGAACAAAACCTACTTTAACTGGATGGACAACATTCAAGATTGGTGTATTTCTCGTCAAATTTGGTGGGGCCATCGAATTCCTGCTTGGTATGACGAACAAGGCAATATCTTTGTTGCTAACTCTGAAGCAGAGGCACAAGCACAAGCTGGCGAAGGGGTTAAGCTAACTCAAGATAATGACGTGCTAGACACTTGGTTCTCTTCTGCTTTATGGCCATTCTCAACTTTGGGCTGGCCTGAAAAAACACCAGATTTATCGCGCTTTTATCCAACTGATGTCTTAGTTACTGGCTTTGATATTATTTTCTTCTGGGTAGCCAGAATGATTATGTTTGGCCTAAAGTTTGCGGGCGATGTGCCGTTTAAAGATATCTATATCACCGGCCTGATTCGCGATGGACAAGGGCAAAAAATGTCCAAATCCAAAGGTAATGTACTTGATCCAATTGATCTAATTGACGGTATCACTTTAGAAGATTTGCTAGAGAAAAGAACCCAAGGCATGATGCAGCCAAAAATGGCTAAGAAAATCAAAAAACAAACCCAGCAAGAGTTTGCTGATGGTATTCCTGCCTTTGGTACAGATGCACTTAGGTTTACCTTTGCTGCCCTAGCCTCTTTTGGTCGCGATATTAAATTTGATTTAAAGCGTGTTGAAGGTTATCGAAATTTTTGTAATAAGTTATGGAACGCCTCTCGCTTTGTATTGATGAAACTAGAGGGTGAGAGTATTAATCCAAAAGCTGATCTATCAACCGCCGATCAGTGGATTTTATCACGCCTACAAAACACCAAGAAAAACGTTGAAAAGCATCTAACAGATTATCGCCTTGATTTAATGAGTCAAGAGCTGTATGAATTTGTTTGGCATGACTACTGCGATTGGTACTTAGAATTATCAAAGCCATTACTACAAGATGAAGCCACCAAGGCTGGAACGCAAGCAACACTCATTAAAGTTTTAAATGAAATAACCACTCTGCTACATCCTATTATTCCATTTATCACTGAAGAAATCTTTGAGCAGTGCAATACCATTACCGGCAAGGATAACACCAGCTTAATGACTCAGTCTTATCCGCAGGTTGATGAAACTCTCGTTTCAACTGAATCAGAAGCTGAAATCATTTGGCTGCAAACTTTTATTTTAGGTATTCGAAAAATCCGTGGTGAAATGAACATTCCACCCTCTAAGCCTTTATCGTGTTTTGTACAGAATTTCAATGAATCAGATGAACTTCATCTGAACAATAATGCTAATATTTTAAGCGCACTGGCCAAAATGCAAGAGATTAACAAATTAGCCCCCAGTGACGAAGCGCCTGAATCAGCAATGGCACTTGTTGGTGAGATGAAAATTCTTATTCCACTTGCTGGTCTAATCGACAAAGATCAAGAGATTGCACGTCTAAGCAAAGAAATTGAAAAATTAGATAAACAAAAGATGCAATTTGAAGGTAAGCTAAATAATGAAAAATTTGTCTCTGGTGCGCCAGAGGCCATTGTTAATGTTGAACGCGAAAGATTAGCCAGTACGCTAAATGCAATTGCTGATTTGAACGCGCAATTAGATAAAATCTCAAGCCTATAGCTATGCAACTAAAACATCTGACAATTGCCCTACTACTAACAAGCACCCTTGCTAGTGCACAGTCATTTGTCTATATTACTGATCAAGTGGATATTCCAATGAGGTCTGAAAAAACCTTTGGCGACAACATTGTTCGTTCATTGTCATCAGGCTCTAAATTGTCAATCTTACAAGCAACAGAAGATGGTTGGACCCAAGTTAAATTTGAAGGCTCAACCGGTTGGATTATCTCTCGGTATTTGTCAAATAATCCGCCTGCTAGAGCTCAATTAGAAAAACTAAAGCAAACCTATAATGCTAACAAATTACTCATTACCAAACTAGCAAAACGCAAAACGGAGCTAGAAACTGAAGTGCAAACACTCAAAGTTGAAAACACCAAATTGTCGATTCAAACCAGTAAATCTGAAGCTGAAAAGAATCACATTGAACAAGTTTACAAAGACGCTTTAAAGTTAGAGCACTCTAACGAAAAACTAACCACATCTAATTTACAGTTAAAAGCTGAAATTCAATTACTTAAAAACAACAAAACTGCCACGCAAGAATCCAGCTCTAGAAACTGGTTTATGACAGGTGGCTTTGTTTTATTCATTGGAATCTTAATTGGCTTTATTTTTCCAAACTTTGTTAACCGCAGGAGATATTAAATGAACTTACTAAAAACCGCACTAACATTTGACGATGTTTTACTCGTACCGGCGCACTCTACTACTATGCCTAAAGAGGTTAGTATGGCCACTCAGCTCACTAAAAATATCACCCTAAATACACCAATATTATCCGCAGCAATGGATACGGTTACCGAAGCCAAACTTGCTATTACCATGGCTCAAGAAGGTGGTATTGGCATTATTCATAAAAATATGTCAACTGAAGAACAAGCCAAAGAAGTACGCAAAGTTAAGCGTTTTGAATCTGGTGTTATTCGTGAGCCAATTACTATTCGCTCAGAAGCCACTGTTCGAGATGTATTAGACAAACAGAAAAAATATAAAATCTCGGCATTACCTGTTGTTGAAGATAACACGATTGTCGGCATGATTACCGGACGTGATGTGCGCTTTGAAACCAACCTAGAAGAGACAGTGGCCAATTTAATGACGCCACAAGACAAACTAATCACTGTCACCGAAGGTACGGACATGTCTGAGGTTAGAGCATTACTACAACAGCATCGTATTGAGCGTGTTGTTATTACCAATAGCAATTTTGATCTTCAAGGCATGATTACCGTTCGTGACATCCAAAAATCAACAGATCATCCTAACGCCTGTAAAGATGAACAAGAACAGTTAAGAGTTGGCGCTGCTGTTGGTGTGGCAGCGGGCACAGGTTCGCGTATTGACGCCTTGGTTGAGGCGGGTGTTGACGTGATTGTTATTGACACGGCACATGGTCATTCTCAAGGTGTGTTAGATCGCGTTAAAAAAACCAAGGCTAAACACCCTAACTTAAACATTATTGCTGGCAACATTGCCACAGGTGCAGCAGCACTTGATCTAGTTAAGGCAGGTGCAGATTGTGTTAAGGTTGGCATTGGCCCAGGCAGTATTTGCACCACGCGAATTGTATCTGGTGTTGGTGTGCCACAAATTACGGCAATTTCTGATGTGGCTGATGCACTAAGAGGTACTGGCGTACCATTAATCGCTGATGGTGGTATTCGCTATTCTGGTGATATCGCCAAAGCCTTTGCTGCTGGTGCTTATTGTGTTATGTTAGGCTCAATGCTTGCAGGTACTGAAGAATCTCCAGGTGAAATTGAACTTTACCAAGGTCGTGCTTATAAGTCTTACCGCGGCATGGGCTCTATTGGCGCTATGAATCAAGCACATGGATCTTCAGATCGTTACTTTCAATCAGATTCAAAAGCGGATAAATTGGTACCAGAAGGCATCGAAGGTCGCGTCGCATTTAAAGGCTCTATCCGCCCTATCATTCACCAAATGGTTGGTGGCGTTAGGTCATCAATGGGATATACAGGTTGTGAAACATTAGAAAAAATGCGCACGGTTGCTGAATTTGTTCAAGTGACATCAGCCGGCATGGTTGAATCGCACGTACATGATGTTTCAATTACTAAAGAAGCACCAAACTACCACCAGTAACCACAAAATTTTATTCAACAAGCGCTTGATATGCAGTTAATTGGTCAATATCAAAATCCAGGCTTTGAAGCTGTAGCTGACGGTGTTATGGATTTCTTTGAACGTCGCCAAGATTTACAGCGCCCAGGTGTGGCTTTTGGCCCTGATGGCAGTGATGGGGATCCAGCTAAAGTATCAACAGATATTAGTCTCGTTGCACTTAATGATTCTGACCCTGAAAAATTTGCCATTGCAGACTTAATCCTGAGAGGGGTTTCAGCGGGGCTAGAACACTATCTACAAGAACGACCTTTATTTCGTCAAGTTTGCCCTGAGCAAGAATTATTTGTAATGCCTATATTCAACCTGCAGCGTTACGCACCAAGTGAAGGCTTTAAACAATGGCACTGTGACTGGACAATTAGCGACGAGGCAACAGAGCCAAGTAATCGTGTATTAGCCTGGATCCTTTACTGTGACTCCGTCGAAGAAGCTGGTACAGAGTTTCACTGGCAGGATCATCATGAAGTGGCAGAACGGGGAAAGTTAGTTATTTTTCCAGCCTCCCCTTCACACATTCATCGTGGCCGAGTAAATAACACACATAGCAAAACCATTGCCACTGGTTGGATTAATGCTGGATCACGTGCAGACTTCTTAAAGCGCCTAACACAATAACCAAAATCGCCAAAAGTTGTCCTTACTCAAATATTCACAATTAAAAATAAATACACTCTGGCTATGCATTTAAAACTATCAGGCATTATGGCCACCAGTAAAACATTTTGATACATTTTGGAAAAATATCAGAAGAGGAATTTTTAGCTGATTATTGGCAAAAAAAACCTTTGCTAATCAAACAAGCTCTGCCTGATTTTATCTCTCCCCTTTCCCCTGATGAATTAGCAGGGTTGTCCTTAGAAGAAGATTTTGAATCACGCCTAATTACAGGCTCAATAGATCACGAGCAATGGACGCTAACCAATGGTCCGTTTTTAGTGGATGATTTTGCCAAACTCCCTGATAATGATTGGACTCTACTAGTTCAAGGGGTTGATCGCTTTATTCCAGAGGTTTGCCACTTAATCGATCACTTTAATTTCATTCCACGTTGGCGCTTTGATGATGTCATGATCTCTTATGCGGCTAAAGGTGGTAGTGTTGGTCCGCATTTTGACCATTATGATGTTTTTTTACTCCAAGGCAGTGGCAGGCGGCGCTGGGAATTAAGCACCAAAAATTGCACGCTAGATAACTACCTTGAAGATGTGCCGCTCAGAATTATGCAACAATTTATCCCGGAACAAGTTTTTGAGGTTGAGCCTGGTGACATTCTCTACATCCCACCTAAAATCGCTCACCATGGGGTAAGCCTTGATGATCAATGCACGACACTATCATTTGGCTACCGATCTTATAGTGTTGCAGAAATGTTTGATGATTCTAGCGTAGAAAGCACGACGAACTACTATCAAGACCCCACTTGGGCTAACCAAGATACACCAGCCCTAATTCCTAAATCTGCCATCCAAAAAGCCAATGAAATTGCATTAATTGATGCAATTAACTTTACAAAATTTGTCACCAAACTTGATACATTAGATCAGCAAATTTTACAAAACTTTCAATTTAACGATCAAGATGAATGTTTTAACACCAACTTAAATTACGAACTTTATCCAGTGTGCAAAATTGCTTACTTATTTGAAGATCAGCAGTTGTTGGTTTTTATTAATGGAGAGATATTTGACCATCAAGTAGAACAAGTACAAGATTTAATCAATTTTTGCAACACAAGAAAATTATTAAACAATCAAATAACATTTACCAAAACATTATTTGAATTAGGCTTTATTCAGCCAACGAGCACTTCATAGATGCCAATTTATCTCGTTTTTTTATCCGTTGTTGGCATTTGGTCAACCACACCACTAGCCATCCAATGGTCAACCCTTGGCTCTAGCTTTAGTTTTAGTGTGGCTAGCAGAATGTTATTAGGTCTAATTTTGTGTTTAATAATTCTAGCCATTAAAAAACAAACACTACCTTTGCACAAACAAGCTTTGGCTAACTACACTTATGCGGGTGCAGGTATTTTTATCACCATGAGTTTGGTGTATTATTCAGCGCTCAGTATCCCGTCAGGCTTAATTTCAGTTGTATTTGGCTTAACGCCAATTATCACTGGTGTTTTTGCGTTAGCACTACTAAAAGATGCATTTTTCTCAACAAGCAAAGTTATCGGGCTTTTATTGGGACTTTCGGGGCTATTTGTTATCTTTAAACACTCATTTTCATTAGCAGAAACACTAACGACAGGACTTATCAGTGTAACGCTAGCAATGACATTTCAAGCGTTTATTTCGGTCAAGCTTAAACAAATAAACACCAATATTTCTGCACTAGCAACCACAACTGGCGCATTGGCAGTTAGTGTGCCATTGTTTATTATTACATGGTTAATACTTGATAACAACATTCCAGAAACCAGCATTAAAGCAGCTTTATCCATTGGATATTTAGCTGTCTTTGGCTCAGTTATTGGCTTTATGTCTTATTATTACCTGATTAAACATACCAGTGTACGCGTCGTTGGCATTGTGCCTTTAATTACACCTGTATTTGCCTTACTACTTGGATCAACCCTTAATCATGAGTATATTACCACGACTCAATTTTTAGGTATTACACTTGTATTAATAGGATTACTTATCTATGAATATGGACCAAAGAAAAAACAACTAACTTTTTAAATTGTCTAGCTTTTGCTCTATTCTAGCCAGTCTATCTTGAAGATTAATATCTTGCTCTGATAACTCTTGATTGTTTTCTGCTTGCATTTTATCAATGACAATACCAATCATCATATTTAAGAAAACGAACGCATTGAAAAAGATAAATGACAAATAATATACCCATGACCAAGGGTAAATCTTCATGGTTTCATACATCACGTCTGTCCAGTCTTCAAAAGTTACCACTCTAAATAGAGTTAACATGGCAATAGCAATATCACCCCACAACTCTTTGTTAATAGGCTCAAAAATAAAACTACCTACTGCTGCGTACATATAAAACAAAATAAACATCAACAACAACACATATCCCATTGATGGCAGTGCTTTAACCAATGCAGATACCAATTTTCTTAACTCAGGAATGGCACTGATTAAACGCAACACCCTAAAAATTCGTATCAATCGTGCCAACAAAGCATATTCGCTTTGATCAATAGGAATAATACTAACCAGCACAATGATCGTATCAAATACATTCCAACCATTGTGAAAGAATTTTTTCTTGTTTTCTGTGGTGGCAAATCGAATCACAATTTCTATTAAAAAGAAAACGGTTACAGATAAGTCCATCACCTGGAGTGCTGTTAAATAGGCTGGATCAATATCATAGGTTTTTACACCAATTAATAATGACGATAGAATAATAACGCCAATCACCATAAACTCAAACAATTTATTATTGTGTAGTGTGATTAAAGCAGCTTTAATTGTATTTAACTTGTAATCGGTTTGTGCCATAATAAATAAAAAATAGATTTAAAAAAAACCGCCGTTTAGGCGGTTTAAGTATTACTTTCGGCTCAGCACCGGGGAGTCAAATTTTAACCCTTCCCAGCCATAAGTCATGAAATTTCGAATGTTAGCGTGAGAATCACTCTCAGGCGTATTAAGTACATCTTGATAATATTGACCAAAACAATGCAGTGTTTCAAGCTGGCTAAGCTGGTGAATAGCTGCAAAACAAAATAACTTAGCACTTCCTTGGTTTTCATCAACCGCATTGCTAGCTTCACCATTGGTAAAACTCGCTGGAGTGTAATCATAATCATCGTCAATCAGTGCAATCAAATCCTCAAATCTCATTCTTGCACCTGATCTTAACTCTTCTAAATACTCCTCTTGTGTCACACTCACTCTCCTCGTTATTGTCAATTATTGTTTACACCGTCATTGGATTCGGCTTATTGATATTTATACCGTATTTTTCAATCGCTTGCGCAATAACTGAACCATCCATGTCACCTTCGTCAACTAACGCTTTGAGCGTTGCCAGTACTACATAATTCGCATCTACCTCAAAGAAATCTCTTAATGCAGCGCGCGAATCAGAGCGACCAAAGCCATCTGTACCAAGTACTTCGTAACGATTTGGCACATACTTGCGAATCTGCTCTGCGTGATTACGCATATAGTCTGTCGCCACAATCACTGGACCTTTGGCATTCTCTAAACACTGAGTAACATATGCCGAAGCTGGTGTGTCTGTACTGAAGCGATTCACACGATCAATGGCTTGTGCCTCACGAGCCAATTCATTAAAACTGGTTACCGACCAAATATCTGATTGAACATTCCAATCATCTGCTAATAGTTGCGCTGCAGTTTCCACTTCTCTCAAAATAGTACCAGAGCCCATTAACTGCACTCGCAGTTTACTTTCACCTACTGATTTCAATGCATACATACCTTTAATAATCCCTTCTTCAGAATTCTCAGGCATTTCAGGATGTGCATAAAGCTCATTCATAGTGGTAATGTAGTAGAAAATATTTTCATTTTTCTCATACATTCTCTCCAAACCACTACGCACAATTACCGCTAATTCGTAAGCATAAGTCGGGTCGTACGATACACAGTTTGGAATGGTGTTTGCCACCAGTTGAGAATCACCATCTTGATGCTGCAGACCTTCACCATTTAGGGTTGTTCTACCCGCAGTACCACCAATCAAGAAACCTTTGGCTTGCATATCACCCGCTGCCCAAGCTAGATCACCAACACGCTGGAAACCAAACTTAGAATAGTAAATGTAGAACGGAATCATGGTGGTATTGTGCGTTGCATAAGACGTTGCAGCGGCAATCCAATCAGAAATTGCGCCTGCCTCATTAATACCTTCTTGCAACACTTGACCTTTTTTATCTTCCTTGTACCACATAACTTTGTCATGATCTTCTGGCTGATAAAGCTGACCTGATGAAGAGTAAATACCCAATTGTCTAAACAAGCCTTCCATACCAAAGGTACGCGCCTCATCTGGAATAATTGGCACAATTCTGTCTTTAAGATTTTTATCGCGTACCAACAGTGTCATGATACGATTGAGCGCCATAGTGGTTGACATTTCACGATCACCACTAGATTTAAGCAATGCATCAAACACGCTCAATTCAGGTGTTGGTAATACTTCGGTGTCAAATGCACGCACCGGTAGCGAGCCACCCAATTTTTCACGCCTAGCGTTTAAGTAAGTCATTTCCTCACTATCAGGCGCCGGCTTGTAGAAGTTTAGTTCTTTAACATCAGTTTCTGTCACTGGAATATTAAAACGCTTAGCAAAAATTTCAACTTGTTCTAACCCTAATTTCTTTTGCGAATGTGTGGTATTTTGACCTTCACCCGCTTCACCCATACCGTAACCCTTAACCGTTTTAGCTAAGATAACCGTTGGCTTATCACTACAAGCTTTAGCCGCATGATACGCCTGGAATACTTTATTTAAATCATGACCACCACGATTTAAATGGTAAATTTCATCATCACTCATGTGCTCAACCATGGCCAACAATTCTGGATATTTGCCAAAGAAGTGTTCACGCACATAAGCACCATCTTTTGCCTTGTAGGCTTGATACTCACCATCAACCACTTCTTCCATGCGCTTTCTAAGCAGGCCGCTAGTATCTTTCTCAAGTAGCTCGTCCCACTTAGCACCCCAAATAACCTTGATCACATTCCAGCCAGCGCCACGGAACATACCTTCAAGCTCTTGAATAATCTTGCCATTACCACGCACCGGGCCATCTAGGCGCTGCAAGTTACAGTTGATAACAAAAATAAGGTTATCAAGTTTCTCACGACCTGCCATAGAAATAGCGCCGAGTGATTCCGGCTCATCTGTTTCACCATCCCCCAAGTATGCCCAAACAGTACGTTTATCGGTTTTCTTAATTTCACGATGATGAAGATACTTCATGAATCGAGCTTGATAGATCGCCATGATTGGACCAAGACCCATTGATACCGTTGGGAACTGCCAAAAGTCCGGCATTAACCATGGGTGTGGATACGAGCTCAAACCACCCTCGCCAACTTCTTGACGGAATCTTAGCATTTGCGCTTCACTAATACGACCCTCTAAAAAAGCACGAGAATAAATACCCGGAGAAATATGCCCTTGAAAGAAGATTAAGTCAGCACCTTGATCTGCATCTGGGCCACGGTAAAAATGATTAAATCCGATTTCATATAGTACAGCTGACGAAGCAAATGACGCAATATGGCCACCCAACTCATACGGCAATTGATTAGCCTTGACCACCATCACCATTGCATTCCAGCGAATAATTGCCAAAATTCTATCTTCAATATCTTGATTGACATCTGAAGCGACTTCCTTTTCTTTGGCGATACTATTTAGATAAGCAGTATTGACACCCGTAGGTAAATCCATACCTTCATGGTGTGCCATATCCATCAACTGATTTAATAAGAACTTTGCACGATCACTACCCTCGACACGGGCTACTGATTTAAAGGCTTCTAGCCACTCTCGGGTTTCTAAAGGATCTACGTCTTGACCTGGCATAATGTGATTTATTTAAACTGTAAAATACACCGATTATCCCAAAAACACACCGCTTTATAGCGTTACTTTATAAAATACTTTGTCAGGATTAAGCTGGCAAAAAATCCAGAAAAACCAAAACCAATTTGCCACAATTCATTAGCTGGGAAATAAACCATGCCTAGACTAGCGCCAGCAAATAAAGCCAATAGTGGTAACAAATACAATTGAAAAGCACGCCAAAATAATTCTGCTGATGAAATTTCAAGCTCAACTTGATCACCCACAGAGACACCGACTTTAAGTGGCTTATTGAAAATAGAATAATGGTCAAAATAATTGGCCAAAATACCTGTCCCACAACCACCACTTGCAGAACAACTACTGCAACCGCCCGAACGATTAACTTTTAGGGTCATCGTTTGATTTTCAATTTCGATTACTTCAAATTTCTCTTTCATTGCGCTTAAAATAAACTATTTATATTTACATTTTATCAGTATGACTATTTCACAATCAATCTTTAAAGCTTACGATATTCGCGGCATTGTCAAAGACGAGTTAACCCCTGAAGCCGTTAAGTTAATTGGCTTAGCCATTGGTAGCGAATCTATTGATAAAGGCGAGCGCGGCGTCGTGGTGGGTTGTGACGGACGATTAAGTGGTCCTGACTTAATGCAAGCCCTAAAAACCGGCTTGAAAGATAGCGGCTGTCATGTGGTTGACATTGGCATGGTGCCAACACCGCTGGTCTATTTTGCTACCTATACTAAAGCTGCTAGCAGTGGCGTCATGATTACCGGATCGCACAATCCACCAGAATACAACGGTTTTAAAATTATGATTGCTGGTGAGACTTTATCCGGTGATCGAATTCAAGAACTCTATCAACGCATTAAAAATAACGATTTTTCTTCAGGACACGGCACCTCCACCAAAGTGGACATTGAACAAGACTATATTGATCGAATTAAATCTGATATCAAGCTAGACAAGCCATTAAAAATTGTTGTCGATTGTGGCAATGGCGTCGCTGGCAACATTGCGCCAAAATTATTTGAGCAACTCGGCGCTAACGTCACTAAGTTGTTTTGCTTAATTGATGGTAATTTCCCTAACCATCACCCTGACCCTTCTAAACTTCACAACCTTGAAGATATCATTAAAGAGGTGATTGATACCGGTGCTGACATGGGTTTTGCTTTTGATGGTGATGGTGATCGCCTAGGTTTGATTGACAACAAGGGTAATGTTATTTGGGCTGACAGACAAATGATTCTTTACTCAAGAGACATTCTTGATCGCAATAAAGGTGCAAAAATTGTCTTTGATGTCAAGTGCTCTTCTCTACTACCTAAAGACATTACCGAGCATGGTGGTGAAGCTATTATGTCACGTACTGGTCATAGTTTTATTAAAGCCAAACTCAAAGAAACAGGCGCTGCACTTGGTGGCGAAATGAGTGGTCATATTTTCTTTAAAGAGCGCTGGTATGGCTTTGATGATGCACTCTACACCGGTGCGCGTTTATTAGAAATCCTTTCAAAAACGCACAAAACCTGCGAGCAAGTATTTGCCGATTTACCTGATAGTATCAACACACCAGAAATTAACATTCACTTTGATGAGCAAGGTCAACAGTTTGATGCCATGAACAAACTGGCTGAAAATGTCAGTTTTGATGGTGCGCAGATTACCACCATTGACGGCGTACGCGTTGATTATCCAAATGGCTGGGGATTAGTTCGCCCTTCTAACACCACACCGTGCTTAGTATTGCGTTTTGAAGCAGACGACCAACAAACCTTAGAGGATATTCAAGCAAAATTCAAAACTTGGTTGAAAGCTAACGACATTTCCACCAAAGACTTCTGATTTTAATAATTTACTAAATTTTTATCAAAAGCCTTTTGTTAAAAATTTTGAAGCCGTAAAAACCCTCAAAAAGGCTATTTTTAGCCTTAAATCAGCCTTTTTAGAGCGATTAAATTGATTTTATTAGTCTGTTTTTGTTCATTTTAAAAATTTATGAAATTTTAAAAGCTTATACCATTTTCAAGAATAAAATGAATAATATAGTGCTTATAATCGCCCCACTAATTAACCTAAAAACACCTGTGTTACTTATTGATAAAACAGGTGTTTTTAGGTTAATTAGTGGGTATGAGGATGCGTGCTAGATTGTTTAGTTTATTTTTGAAAATGGTATCAATGTTGAGGTGATACTGTATTTATCCCCTTGATAAGTGAATGACAAATGATGGGCTTGCAACATCAGTCGTTGAGCGCCGGTTAATCTCACTCTATCCTCTTTAGATAAAGTTTTGGATAGATAATCATTGGCGATTGACTCGTCTACGCCGTACAACGGATCACCTAAAATTGGATGGCCTATAAAATCAAGATGTACGCGTATTTGATGCTGCCGACCCGTTATCGGGATGGCTTTAACCAAGGTTGTGTTATCAGTCTTGTTATATTTTAAAGGCTCTATATGTGTCGTCGATGCTTTGCCTTCAGACATATCGCAAGTCATTTTCATGCGAATGCTGCCGTTCGCTTTTGCAATGGGCTGGTCAATAGTAACCTTATGACACATTTCACCTTTAACCAAGGCCAAATATTCTTTGTCATATTGTCGATGTTCAAACATGGTTTTAAGTGTGCTGCTGGCTGATTTATTTTTAGCCACCAACACCAGGCCAGAGGTTTCTGCATCTATCCGATGAGCCAAACTAGCCTCGTCACCAAAATGGAATCTAACCTCATCTAACAAGCAATACGGTGTTTCTTTGCGCGTTGGATGCACCATAACCCCTGAGGGTTTATCAAATACAGCAAAATCATCAACTTCGAAAATAGGCTTCAAACCCCGAGTGCTGCCCTCAAACACAGCCACTTGGACAAACTCACCACTAA
>NZ_JAQRMS010000001.1 GCF_028599055.1 Candidatus Thioglobus sp. | reverse complement strand
AACTGACAAAGATTTCTTTCAAGGTGATGATCAATATGTTGCACAAGTTAGGTCCGTCTCCACGCTGCCAGTATTACGCAAAGAATTCATTATTGAACCATACCAGGTGTTTCAATCAAGAGTTTTGGGCGCAGATTGTATTTTGCTCATTGCCGCTTGTCTTGATGATCAGCGCATGGAGGATTTAGCCATGTTGGCTATTTCTTGCCACATGGATGTATTAATTGAAGTGCACAATCTTGAAGAGCTTAAGCGTGTACAACAGTTACGCCTACCAATGGTGGGTATTAACAACCGTAATTTACGCACTTTTGATGTTACCTTGCAAACCACGATTGATCTATTAGAGGCCATTGACGACGATACACTCGTTATTACTGAAAGCGGCATTCTAGGCGCACAAGATGTTAAGCTCATGAAAGAGCACAATATTCATTCATTCCTAGTGGGTGAAGCATTCATGCGCCAGGATAACCCAGGTCAAGCACTAGAAGATATTTTCGCCTAAAATAGGGATGGCAACATGAACACAACAGTTAAATGGATTGACGGCATGATGATGGTAGGCGAATCTGCCAGCGGACACGCCATTGTGATGGACGGTCCTGAAGAGTTAGGCGGCAATAATTTAGGCGTTAGACCCATGGAAATGCTACTAATTGGCATGGGTGGTTGCACCACGGTTGACGTAGTCTCAACCCTAAAAAAGATGCGCGAAGTGGTTGATGATTGTCGCGTTGAAATTTCAGCTGAGCGTGCTGATGAACACCCTAAGGTATTTACTAAAATCCACCTACACTTTGTTATCAGTGGCAATAATCTTAACGAGAAAAAAATAGCCAAGGCGGTTAGTTTGTCGGCTGACAAATACTGCTCTGCCTCCATCATGCTTGGGAAAATGGCTGACGTTACTCACGATTTTTCTATCAATGACTAACAACTGGGGCTGGCTCGGCACCATTACTGGTATAACCGGAGGTTTACTAGTGGCGCTCAATTTTGAGTATTCTAAATTTGGCTACCTATTCTTCATGGTTTCAGCCATCAGCTGGATTATCCAGGGCGCTAAAAATAACGACAAATCGTTAGTGCTACTAAATGCTGTTTTTGTTTGTGTCAACACTCTAGGACTTTATCATTGGTTTTTTTAAAGCAGCTTAGTAAGGCGTTACTATTATTATCGCTTGGATTCGCACAAGTAGCATTTGCTGAAAATACAACCAATGAAACCATTAACGTTGCTGATGAGATTGAATCCATTAACTATGAAATTCTAGATTTAGAAGTTAGCTATGAAATGGGTGAAGATACGTACAATATCAACCTTGAAGCAACAGACATTCAAAACGAGCTTTTGTTTCATGAGTATCAACTTGGCACCCCTAAAGACGAAAATAGCAATTGGAATGAATCAGAGCAAGCCATTCTCGATGCAAAAATTAAACTTCAAGCCTTGCAAGAGAAAATCAAACTAGAAGGAGACTGGGGTCAACTGCGCTTTAGAATGATTGATTTTAAAGGAGATGACCCTGGCGCACTCAAACTTCGCTATAACTACGGTTTTTGAAACTAGCTATTTAAATTTAAAATATTTAGGGTATAATATTTTTTTTCATGGAGAGTTGGCCGAGTGGCTGAAGGCGCGCCCCTGCTAAGGGTGTATAGGGTTTATCCCCTATCGAGGGTTCAAATCCCTCACTCTCCGCCATAATTAATAAACCTTTATCATTATGACTGACGCACCTCTAGTAATTGCCGGAAAAACTTATAATTCTCGCTTACTGGTCGGCTCAGGAAAGTATAAAGATTTAACCGAAACAAAACTCGCAACGGATGCAGCTGAAGCTGACATTATCACCGTTGCCATTCGTCGTACTAATATTGGCCAGGATGAAAACGAGCCAAATTTACTTGATGTTATCTCGCCAGATAAGTACACCATTTTGCCAAATACGGCAGGCTGCTACACGGCCAAAGATGCTGTGCGCACTTGCCAATTAGCACGTGAATTATTAGGCGGGCATAACTTGGTAAAGCTTGAGGTACTAGGCGATGAAAAAACACTTTATCCAAACATTGTTGAAACACTAGCAGCCGCAAAAACACTAGTTAATGACGGCTTTGATGTGATGGTCTACACCAGTGACGACCCAATTGTTGCTAAAGAGCTTGAGAATATCGGTTGTGCCGCCGTAATGCCACTCGCCTCACTGATTGGCTCAGGCCAAGGCATTGCCAACCCTGCCAACATCAAATTAATCAAAGAACAAGCCAAAGTGCCTGTGTTGGTTGATGCAGGTATTGGCTGTGCCACGGATGCAGCGCGTGCGATGGAGCTTGGCTGTGATGGCGTCCTAATGAACTCTGCTATTGCCAATGCGCAAGACCCTATTTTGATGGCCAGTGCAATGAAACATGCAGTGATTGCTGGCAGAGAGTCCTACCTAGCAGGAAGAATGATGAAAAAAGCTTACGCTTCTGCCTCCTCACCAATGGAAAACTTAATCTAAAAAACTTAAAGATTCAAGTAAAAAATACCGATAAATTAGCGGTATTTTTTTCAATTCAAATTACTCTAAAAAGCTTTCAGGCTCTTTTTCTGATTCTGGCTTTTTAGTTCTTTTGGCGGGTTTGGCTAACACCTCTAGATAAAATGTATCTAGGCCTTCATCATGCGCCTCTGCAATAACCTTGTTAATTTCTGACACATGAATCATGCCAGCAGAGGCTTCATCTGCACCAAAACGACAATCAAAATCCCAAAAATCCATATCATCGGGTAGTTTTTTATTACGCTCGCGCTTAATATATTTTTTTAACTCATGCTTAATGGCATCTGCCACTCTAGGTCTTTGTTTTTTAGGATGGGAAAAGCTAAATGTCTTTTTCATGGCGCTTAGATAATAATAATTAAGTTGTTATTTTAAGCGAGACTTAAAACAGTATTTAAGTTAATCCAACTCTTTCAATTCAGTGGTGTTGTTTATAAAGATAAAACCATCGTAACGTCTCGGCAAAATACTGGGCACATAGTGTTTTGACTTTTCATGGTCTGGATCGTAAACAACGCCAATAGCTCGGTGTTGACGATATTGGTTAAGCAATAAATTTGCCCGATCTCTGTTGTTAAACAATAAGTAAAAACTAGGTTTGTTGATCTGACTTAATATTTGCTCATAACTCCCATCAGCACCAATAGGAACAGTCATTACTTGCATGGGCTCACCCCAACTATGTGCCGCAGACACTTTCCCTTGATTCGTGCCAAACCCTAGAATAAACACTCGGCGTTCTCCAAATTCGGCTCTGCTCAAATGACCAATATTATTTAAACCACTTGAATACATGGGCGTAGCTCGTGCATCGCCCACATGTGTATTATGTGCCCAAATAATACCCTTAGATTGATCGCCGTGCAAAGCTAGCAATCGCTTGATTGATAACCACATGTGGTCGGCTCGACTATTCCAGGAGTCGGTATTTTTATCAAGATCACTTAAACGGTAAAAAGATTCGGCATTTTTAACAATTAGTGCATTTTGCTCAGCCTGAAAAAAATCAATTTCTTTAAAAGTGTTATTAGTCGCAACAAGATAATGCAGAAGATTAGCAACAGCAGTCAAACCCTGTTGACATGAAAAATCGCCACGTGCTATGTTTTGCTCCCAATATTGGCGATACCTCCTGGTAAAGCACTTAAGATTTTGATTAACTTGGGTGTAATAATAAGGAAAATACTGATCGATAAATACCAACAGCCCGTCAATAGCATCCTGTTGTTCGTATACATCCATGCCATAAATACCCACTTTTTCATGATCAGGCAAATTGAAGTTATATTTTCTTAGCCACTCGGCAAGATTTTCAATATAACTATTTTTCCACATCCACTCTGGCCAACGGTTAAAAGTGTGCAAAACCTCTCTAGCCGATGATAAAGAATTTGAGGTATTTTTAACATATTGATTTAAACGAGCAATTGAAGCCCAATCACCCTCCACAACAATAAAATTAAATTTCTTTTCACGGATTAGACGCTTGGTAATTTCCAGACGCTTAGCGTAAAACTCTGCACTGCCATGCGATGATTCTCCCAGCATTACCAATTGACGATCACCCATTAACTCAATCATTTCATTCAGACTGCTTGTAGTGATTAACGGCTTCGCCTTAGATGAAAAATATCCAAGCAGGTAATCGTCTGAAGGTGGCGCATTAGCAAAAGTGACTGATGAAAACAGCATGATGAAAAATAGCCTTATCTTTTTCATAGTGATCAGCAAGATTTACCAAAGAATAAGTTAATTCTACACTCATGCAACGAACAAATAAATATTAAAATAAGGCTTATGAATTTTTCAGAAAAATTATTAGCCATTAAAAAAAGCCATCTTTATCGATCAAGAAAAGTGTCTGAGAGTGCGCAAGATACACAAATAATAATCAATGGAAAATCACTGATTAATTTTTGTTCAAATGATTACCTGTCATTGGCTAACCACGCCCTTGTTAAAGAATCATTCAAACAAGGGGTTGATAAGTTTGGTGTCGGCTCTGGCGCTTCCCATTTGGTCAGCGGACATTCTCGTGCCCATCACGATCTAGAAGAGGCATTAGCCGACTACACGCAACAGGAGCGAGCCTTGCTATTCTCAACGGGCTATAGTGCTAATTTGGGTGTTTTTTCAGCGCTTAGAGATGAGCTAGACTGGGTATTACAAGACAAACTCAACCACGCATCACTCATTGATGCCAATCAACTCATTGGTTTACCATTACAACGATATTTGCACAATAATATCGAATCACTCAATAAAAAAATTAGCAAACAATCGGGCCAAGGCATGATTGTGACTGACAATATCTTTAGTATGGATGGTGACCAGGCAAATATCGATGATTTACAAAAAATCTCAAATTTTTCTAATGCAATTTTAATGCAGGATGATGCGCATGGATTTGGCGTATTTAAGCCAAATATTCCGAAAAATTCTATTTATATGGCCACTTTAGGCAAAGCTGCAGGCACAATGGGCGCTTTTGTAGCTGGAAACGCTGATTTTATTGAATTTTTAATCCAAAAATCGCGCCCGTACATCTACACCACCGCCATCTCGCCTGCCATTTGTACAGCAACACTCAAAAGTCTAGATTTAATCAAACAAGGTGAGCAAAAAGCTAAATTGCTCGCCAATATTGATTTTTTCCGGAATTTTTCCGAAGCTATCGGTCTGCCAATTTCCAAATCTAGTAGTGCCATTCAACCACTCATTATTGGCAATAGTGAAAAAGCCCTAAAAATTAGTCAACAATTATTTGAACAGGGATTTTATGTCAGTGCCATTCGCCCACCAACTGTACCCAAAGGCACAGAGCGATTGAGAATCACCCTGAATGCTAATCACTCTCAAAGTCAAATCGAACAGCTACTAGCTTGTATTAAAAATGCTCTATAGTCAAACCACAGGCGCCGGCCCCGATCTTGTACTGCTTCACGGTTGGGGTTTTAATTCAGATTTATTCGATAGTCTGATTGAAAAATACAAACATCAATATCGAATTACTAAAATTGACCTACCTGGTCATGGCAGAAGTGATGATGTCGCTGGAGGACTGGATGAATGGTGTGATGAAATTATTAAACTATTACCCAACAATCCAATTCTATTAGGCTGGTCATTGGGTGGATTGCTAGCCATTAATCTGGCTAAAAAAATCAAGTTATCAAAATTAATTCTTGTAGCATCTACCCCAAACTTTGTACAGAATTCTCATTGGCAATACGGTATTAATGCTGATAATTTTCAACAGTTTTCTAATGCGTTGTCACTTAATTTATCAAAAGGATTAAAGCGCTTTGTTAGTTTACAAACTCAAAATAAAAATCAGCTGAAAACTTTAATTCAGTCAATTGATACGCTGCCAGCAAGCGCAAGCGCGCTCAATCAGGGTTTGGAAATTTTATTAACCAGTGATTTAACCGAGCACTTTAAACATCTATCAATTCCTATTGAAGCAACTCTAGGTAGCCGTGACACGCTCGTGCCACATACAATCAAACAATGGTACTCAAATCAAAATATATCGGTATCGTTATTGGATACTGGCCACCTGCCTTTTTTACACAACGACTTTAAACTATGAATAAAACTAAATCAATTGCACCAACTCTGCTAATTATATTTTTAGTATTTTGGGGTATTTTAGCGATCAATCCGATGTATCGAGATATCTGGTTTGCGGAAAATATTATTTTAATTATTTGTATTTCTTACTTAATATTTCATTATCCGTCCTATCAATTCTCTAATTCTGCCTACTGGCTTATATTTATTTTTTGCATATTGCAAACTATTGGCGCGCACTACACCTATGCACAAGTGCCATTTGGATTTTGGGTGGCAGAACTGTTAGATTTACAAAGAAACCATTTTGATCGACTTGTGCATTTTGCATTTGGATTTTTAATTATTCTTCCATTTAAAGAAAAATTTGATCGCGTTGTTAGTTTTTCAAATCATCGTATTGAAACTTTTGCGCTGGTTATGATTTTTATTGGCATTGGTGCCAGCTATGAAATACTAGAATGGTGGTATGCAGAAATCTATGAACAAGACAGCGCATCCAACATGTTTCTCGGTTCTCAAGGTGATATTTGGGATGCTGAAAAAGATGTATTTTTAACAGGTGTTGGCGCCTGGTTGTTTTTAATCTTTACCAATAGTAAGAAAAAATTCCTATAATTTTTTAACTTTATTTCGCTGCTCTTTTAAATTGCTGACATAAGTATCAGCATCACCGTAATCAATAAAGTCCCAATACCGATCATGTGGATTTTTCACTCTTCTTGCATGTTTTATAGGGCAAAAATACTGCTCTGTCATAGAGGCTATCTCACCTACATAACTCAATAGGCCATTTGCATAACCACAATACATGCAGCCGATTTTTTCAATAGTATTGAGATAACCAAGCTTATGCCTGTCAATCACAATATAGTCACTTCTTTTAATTTTTTGCACTTTGTAAACTGGAAAACAAATAGCTTGATACAAAGATACAAATAAGTCCAATAAAAGTAATGGCACAATCAAAATATAAATAAGAGGCGCGGTAATGATAATTAACGGATTGGCATCAAATAAATAGCGCAAAGAACCTGTTTTTAGCTTCTTATGAGCTTTAAGCAAAGTTCTTTCAAAGGTAATCCGTTTTTTACTAAATTGATAATTAAATTGTTTTCGCTTGGATTCAACATTTGTTTCTAAGTTTTTCTTAATTTGGTTAAATTGATCAATAAGATCTTGAATGGCTGAATTTGACATAATTAGTCACTAGTTAAAATAAACAATACCTTGATTTTAACCGACTATATCCATCCCATTGCTATCTATGTAGATGCTATTTGAGTATAATTTCCATAAAGTTACAAACCTTGGAGAAGGCTATGAGTGTAGTTGTTGGTGTTATTATGGGGTCTAAATCAGATTGGCCAACCATGAAAAATGCAGTAGAAATGTTGGAAGAATTTGGCGTAGCGCATGAGGTTGAAGTGGTTTCTGCGCATCGCACCCCAGACAAAATGTTTGACTACGCTGCTAGCGCCGAAGATCGAGGCTTAAAAGTAATTATTGCAGGTGCAGGTGGTGCGGCGCATCTACCTGGTATGGTGGCTGCCAAAACCATTGTTCCCGTACTTGGTGTGCCAGTACAATCGCGCGCGCTGAGCGGTCAAGATTCACTACTATCAATCGCACAAATGCCAGGCGGTATTCCTGTTGGAACGCTTGCTATTGGTGAATCAGGTGCTAAGAATGCCGGTATTTTAGCTGCACAAATTATTGCCAATCATGATGATAATGTCAAAGCAAAAGTTGCCGCTTTTAGAGCGAAACAAACTCAAGACGTTTTAGATAATCCAAACCCTGCAGGCTAAACGATGAAAATTGGTGTACTTGGCGCAGGCCAACTTGGCAGAATGATGGCAATTTCAGGCTATCCTTTGAATCATCAATTTGGCTTCTCTGGAAACTCAAACAATGAGCCTTCTGCATTACTTGGACACATGTTTGCACTGGAAGATAATGCAGACAACATTGAATCACTAGTTGCCTTTGCTGATGTTATTACTTATGAAAGTGAAAATACTGATGTTGAGGTAGTCAGAGAAATTAATAAAGACGTTCAAGTTTATCCAGGTGAAAAATCACTATTTATTACGCAACACCGTGGTCGTGAAAAAGCTTTATTTGACCAACTAAGCATTCCTTGTGCGCCATATCAAATGGTTAACTCTGAACAAGATTTGATCGATGCGGTAGATAACATTGGCTTACCGGCTATTTTAAAAACAGCAACTGAAGGCTACGATGGCAAAGGTCAATTTCTAATTCGTGAAACGAGTCAAATTGCTGATGCTTGGAAAAGCATGAATGGTGTTGAGTCCATTCTTGAAGGTTTTGTTAATTTTAAGCGTGAGCTTTCTTTGATTGCAGTGCGCGGTATTGACAATGATCATAAATACTACCCTTTGGTTGAAAATACACATCACGATGGAATTTTACGACTCACCATTGCCCCTGCACAAGCCATTAATTCTGAAGTGCAAAAAACAGCCGAGCATTACATGCAAACCTTGTTAGATGAAATGGATCATGTTGGTGTGCTGACTATTGAGTTATTTGAAACTGAAGATGGTTTAGTCGTAAACGAGATGGCACCCCGTGTTCATAATTCTGGCCACTGGAGCATTGAAGGTGCTAACACATCACAATTTGAAAACCATGTGCGTGCTATTAGTGGCATGCCACTAGGCGATACATCACCCGCTCACCCGTTTAGCGCCATGATTAATATCATTGGTGAAATTGGGCCAACTGATTTGGCACTTAAAATGTCAAATGCACACTTGCATTTATACGATAAAACTGAACGTGCTGATAGAAAGTTGGGACATATTAACATCACTGCTAATACCCTATCTGAACTAAACGCCAGCATTGCCACCTTAACTGACTTTTTACCCAACTAAAAACTATGTCTGACGAATATAACTGGCCTGCATCCATTCTTTATCATCCGATGGGTGACCCAATTAACATCAAGCCGATTGACGACAACCCTTCTTTTGGTGAAGATGAATTAGCAACCTTTATTGGCGGACCTGTTGATCAGATTAAGCTTGATAATGGCATGCTGATAGTCAACGAACAAGGCAAAGAGATGGGATTGGCGCTTAATGATATGGCCAGTAAAAATGGCTACTCACTATATGGCAACGTTATCTTTGTGCCGAAGATTGTGCAACCGGCACCTGAGCCGATTAAGTTTGATATCAAGAATCTATAACACTATTACACTAGGCAACACAGAGACAACCAACAAGATGGCCATGATTCGATTAAACCATCGATAGTGAGTATCTGTTTTAATTAATTTTTTCATCTGAGATCCTAGAAACAACCAGGATCCATTACATGGAAAAATGGCAATCATAAAACTCAAGGCTAAAATCCAGGTTGTTGACTGCATGTCAGCACTTGAGGTAAATACACCAATGCCACTAAAGATCATTACCCAAGCCTTTGGATTAACCCATTGAAACAACACAGCTTGAACAAAGCTCAGTGGCTTGGCTATCTATTAACCGCTGCTTTTTAGTTATAAATAATTTATAAGCCAAATACAGCAAATAGAAAAACGGATAATAAATTATCCATTGCTAAACTTCACCTTGAAGCTTTCTGCCAAACTAGCTTCTAATTGGTAAGCTTCCTTTTCACTGATAGGCTTGTCACGCAAATGCTGAATAACGTGAATCATCTCATGACAAAACGCAGTGATAAACTTATCTATTGATAGATTTTTATCAATATCGATATAGAATTTTCCCTCGCCTTCATGATCCGTCCAAGCCTGAGCATGCTCAACAACTTTGATTTTTAGATCAACATCAATTTGTTTCTTGATGTTTAACGCTTGAGAGCAGAAAACATAAAGATCTTTTGCTAATCTTTGTTGAATACTTGTTCCGCCTTCAACATAGATCATGAACTAGCCAAATTCTTTCTCTAAGTAAGCTTTAATGTCAGCTGATTCAAACATCCAGGTTACTTTGCCGTTCTCAGTAATTTTCAAACAAGGCACTTGTACTTTACCTGTTTCTTTCATCATCTCTTCACGATACATGCCGCCACGAGTTTGTGCATTACGAGTAACAATATTAATGTTTAACCGTCTAATAACGCGTCTAATGATAATGCAAAATGGGCAAGCGAAAAACTGATAAAGCTCAATTGTTTGTGCTTTTGTGTCAGCGACTGCCTGAGCATCCGTATCTCTTTTTACTTTCTTAACCGGAATTAATCGACTGATTAACGCAATTAATGCGCCTAGACCATTTCTAAATGCTTTTAATAAAATTTTCATGTTGTTTATTTCCTATTCTCAAATGCTGTTAATGTGTTTTCAAGTAGTGTGGCAATTGTCATCGGCCCGACACCGCCTGGCACTGGCGTGATCCATGCTGCATTAACGCTCGCCGCATCAAAATCAACATCACCAACTAATTTTCCACTATCAAGGCGGTTAATACCCACATCAATAACAACAGCACCTGGCTTAACCCAATCACCCTGAATCATCTGTGGAATGCCAACAGCGGCCACCACAACATCAGCCTGCTGAAGTTTGCCTGATAAGTCTGTGGTCTTGCTATTACAAATGGTCACGGTTGCACGCGCATTTAAAAGCTCCATCGCCATCGGGCGACCCACAATATTAGACGCGCCAACAACCACACAATTTTTACCCACCAAGTCAATACCTGTTGTGGCCAACATGGTCATTACCCCCTTGGGTGTACATGGGCGCAAATAAGCCTTATTTTGCATCAATTTGCCAATATTCTCGCTATGAAAGCCATCTACATCTTTTTCAGGAGAAATGGTCTCAATCACTAAATTTGCATCTAAATGTTCCGGCAAAGGTAGTTGCACTAAAATGCCGTCAATTTTATCGTCATTGTTAAGACGCTCAATCTCATCGAGTAATTGCTGCTGGGTGATATCGGCTGGTTTGTTAATTTTTTCTGAATAAAAACCTACTTCCCTGCAAGCATTATCCTTGTTACGAACATACACAGCAGAAGCAGGATCATCACCCACTAGAATAACCGCCAAGCCTGGCGCTCGATCAAACTGTTTAACTTTTTTTGCAATATCATTGCGCAAATCTTGGGCAATTTTCTTACCGTCAATAATTTTCATTTTTTTAACCTTTGTTGTTAGGCGCTAATGCTGCCAACACCTTATCCAAATCATCTTGTGTGTCTACACCAAAGCCGGTATCGCCACAAGCATTCTCCACATGGACATCAAACCCTTCATTGAGTACGGTGAGCTGCTCAAGTCTTTCAACTTGCTCCAAACGTGAACTATCCATCTTTAAATATTGCTTAATAAATGCTGATCGATAAGCATAAATACCAATATGTTTATGGCACAATGACAAGTCAAAATCTTGCGCCTCTCTAAAATAAGGAATGGGTGCGCGAGAAAAATATAGCGCTTTGCCAAATTTATCGAATACCACCTTAACGCAATTTGGATCTAGGTATTGCGCTTTATCCGCCACCGGCTCACACAAGGTGGCCATCTGCATTTGACTTTTGTGTAAATTATCAGCTACTTGATTAATCACTGCTGGATCCAACATGGGTTCATCACCCTGCACATTGACAATAATTTCATCATCAGCAATATTTAATTCATTTAATACTTCTGCAATTCTTGAAGTGCCAGAAGTATGATGCTCACCCGTCATACAAACCTTAGCGCCAAAATTTTTGCAAACTTGCGCAATACGCTGATCATCAGTAGCAACAACAACTTGTGACGCACCACTCTTTGTGGCGTTTTCATAGGTAAGCTGAATCAAAGGCTTGCCATGGATGTCTTTTAAGAGTTTTGCGGACAATCTGCTCGATGCATACCGAGCCGGAATGATGACACTAAAACTCATCAGCTAATCTAGCTTTCTAGCTTCTTCTTCTAAAAGTACCGGAATGCCGTCTTCAATTGGATAAGCCAAACCGCTAGTTTTACAAACAAGCTCATCACCCACTTGCTCTAGGGGTGCTTTAGATTTTGGACATACTAATAATTTTAATAATTCTTTATCAATCATAATTTTGCGTCTAGCTTAGTCAGAAAATCTTCGCTCAAATTGACTTCAACATGCAAATACCACATACGGTCATTAGCGAACTCACTACATTTTACACAATCCTTAGCCGTCATAATAATCGGATGCTCGTCATCAAATGCTAAATCCTTATCCACATAAGGGTGATGATCTTTAAATTTATGGCGATACAAAATAGCGCAAAGATGCTTAATCACATCAAAAAACCTTTGTGGATGACCAATGCCTGCCACACCATGACACACCTTTTTAATGAAAAAATCTAGCGGCTGTTGCTCACCTGTTAATACATTGACAAAAAATTTAGGCTCTAGTCTCGCGGTAATTTCACCTGCTTGTATTGCGCCATTATTGATCACAAAATCCACTTCATTAAGTCGTGATTGTGACTCCCTAAGCGGCCCAGCCGGCAAGTAAAATCCATTGCCAAATCGACGTCTACCATCAACAACTGCTATTTCAATGTCTCTACCCATGGCGTAATGTTGCAAACCATCATCACTAATAACAACGTCTGGTTGGCACTGCTCAATAAGATCATAGACTGCTTTGGAACGATCTTTATTAATCATCACAGGCACACCTGTTTGCATGGCGATTAACAATGGCTCGTCACCAGATAAACCGGCGCTCGTACCAACATCCACCAGCAAACTACCGGATGCATGCGAACCGCCATAGCCTCTGGATACTACGCCCACTTTCTTATCTTGCTGTTGAAAATGCTTGACCAGTTTTATAACAATTGGTGTTTTACCACTGCCACCAACGGTAATATTGCCCACCACCACGACCGGCACTTTAAATTGATTAGTCGTAAAAACCCCAATTCGATAGAGCATTCTACGCATGCTACTTAATGCATAGAAAACACCAGAGATCGGTAACAGTAGATAATTAACAACCCCCCGAGTATTTAAATCCATTTAGATTTATTTAAAACACTCATTTGAATTTTCAAATTTCTTCTCAGTAAATCTTAAAAATCCTGCAGCAATGGTTAATATCATAATTGCAACAACCATAATTAACACATTAAACTTATCTGTAGAAACTAACTCTTTCATGTCAATTACTAGGAATCTAGTGATGGCTGTAATCGCAATATAGATCAGGAAAATAACTGGCAGTCGATGAGTTTTAAAATAAATACCCGTCATCGCACCTAATTCTAAATAGATGAATAATAGCAAAATATCTTTGAGTGAGGCAAAACCAGACTCATGTTGCATGATGATTAAATATTCACCAATGGCTGACCAAACGATCGTACCGCCAATAACAAACAAACCCACAACGTGAAAAACCTCAATTAAAAAATCCCCCAATTGATCAATCCGATCTTTAGCTGTTACCTTTGACATTTTCTCCCCTCATTATTTAGTTATTTACAAAGTGCTAATTATGACAAAATATCAGCACCATGAGTATCGAATTTGACATTTCTAACCAGTATTTGCGATCAAATCGCAAAAAAGGCTTTGTATCCTTTATTTCTGGCGTGTCAATGATAGGGTTAATTTTAGGTGTCATGACACTGGTGACGGTTTTATCAGTCATGAATGGCTTTCATCAGGAGCTTCGAGATCGGGTGCTAAGCGCCATATCACATTCAACCATTAGTGATTATGATGGTGCGCTATCTAATTGGCAAGACGCGCAAACAACCATCAATCAAACGCCACATGTTATTAACTCTGCCCCTTATATTGAAAAATATGCCCTACTCAACACCAGCAATGGCGCTCAAGGAATCAGTGTTCGAGGCATTATTCCTGAGCTAGAAACACAAACCTCAGTACTACTAGACAACATGAAACTAGGAGATAGCAACCTTGCCAAATCTGGCATATTACTCGGATCTGGATTAGCAACACAATTAGGAGTCACGCTGGGTGATAAAGTAACATTACTCACCCCACAACTTTCCTCAAGCATTATTGGTGTTCAACCACGCTTTAAGCGCTTTAGTGTCTCAGGTATATTTGATGCTGGCGTTAATGAGTATGATAATAATTTAGCATTTATCCAGCTTAAACAAGCACAACTACTTTACTCAATGAAAAATAAGGTGAGTGGCATTCGACTTAAGGTGGATGACTTATTCAATGCTAGGTCTATCACTCAAACAGCAGTCAAGCGCCTAGGCAATCATCAATACTACGGCATTGACTGGACACAACAAAAAGCTAATTTTATTAAGGCGCTAAATCTTGAAAAACAAATGATTGGCATTGTGCTATCACTCATTATTGCCGTCGCCGCCTTTAACATTGTTTCGATGATGGTGATGGTAGTAACTGATAAAACGGCTGATATTGCTATTTTGCGCACCCTGGGTATGACGCCAAAACGCATTGTCAAAGTGTTCTTCTACCAAGGGCTCACTATTGGCATTATCGGCATTGTGATCGGCCTAATGCTGGGTGTATTGTTAGCATTAAACATTGAAGCTATTGTGAGCAGCATTGAGACATTGCTAGGATTTGAGTTTTTTCCAAAGGATGTGTTTTATATTAATCGCTTCCCTTCTGAAATACAACTTAACGACATTATCATGATTGCCGTAGGCGCCTTTATATTGGTGATATTCGCCTCTATTTATCCTGCCAAACGCGCTGGCAAAGTGGCGATTGCCAAGGTGTTGAATCATGAGTAGTATTATCCGCTGCAAAGATCTCAATTATCATTATGAGGATGGATCTCAACAGAATCAAATTATCAATAATCTCAATTTTGAAGTGCAAGCGCAAGAATCGATCGCAATTCTAGGCCAGTCAGGCTGTGGCAAATCTACTTTGCTAAATTTATTGGGTGGTATTGATCATCCTAGTAGTGGCCAAGTAATTATTAACAATACAGATCTGTCAACCTTAAACGAGACTGAGATTACTCAGCTTAGAGCTGACAATTTAGGTTTTGTTTATCAATTTCACCACTTGCTTAAAGATTTTAACGCGATCAACAATGTCATGATGCCACTACTCATTCAAGGCATTGATAAAAAATCCGCCCAACAGGCAGCCACAAAAATATTGGCAACCATTGGTCTCGAACATCGTCACAACCATTTACCTAGTGAATTATCAGGCGGCGAAAGGCAGCGCGTTGCGATTGCTAGAGCGCTAATTACCCAGCCAAAATGTTTATTAGCAGATGAACCAACTGGCAATCTTGATCGTCAAAATGCTGATGAAGTATTGAATTTAATGATTAAACTTAACCAAACGCACAACAGCGCTTTGATTATTGTTACTCACGATGAACGAATTGCAGAAAAAATGCAGCGAGTATTGGTATTGGAGAATGGTCAGTTTAGCTAATGGACGAACTCTTTCTCGTCAGCACGTTGTTTTCATCAACGTAACATAAAGTTGGCGCAAAGTTTTTAACCTCTTCTTCATCATAGCTTGCATAAGAAGCAATAATCAACAAGTCCCCAACCGCTGCTTTATGGGCTGCTGCACCATTAACTGAAATAACCCCAGTGTTTTCTTTGCCACGAATAGCGTATGTGGTAAAGCGATTACCATTAGCAATATTATAAATTTGAATTTGTTCAAAAGTACCAATACCAGCTGCATCTAATAACGCACCATCAATTTCACACGAGCCTTCGTAATCAACCTCTGAGGCGGTTGCAGTTACTCGATGAAGTTTAGCTTTTAAAAATGTTCTTTGCATAATCGTTTATTTTGAATTTAATACCTTAGGGTTTTGCAAGTATTTTTTTATTTTCTACGAAGTAAGTTAAGTAAAGTTTTTTTAGAATTTTCAAGACAAATTAGTTTTATAACGTAGGCGCTTACACAAAGTATATAGCAAGTGATAAAACTAATTCAACACAGAAAAAATAACAAAAATTAGCTTAACAGTTGGATCATAATACCTGCCGCAATAGCAGAGCCAATAACACCCGCCACATTAGGACCCATAGCATGCATTAACAAGAAGTTATGCGGATTTGACTCTAACCCTACTTTGTTAGAGACACGCGCCGCCATTGGTACAGCAGACACGCCAGCCGAACCAATTAATGGGTTAATTTTATTCTTGCTAAACAGGTTCATGGCTTTGGCCATTAACAAGCCACTAGCCGTGCCAATCGCAAATGCAACCATACCCAGTACCAAAATACCTAGGGTTTCTGGTTGCAAGAACTTGTCCGCCATAAGCTTTGAGCCAACTGCCAAGCCTAAGAAGATTGTAACAATGTTGATTAGTGCATTTTGAGTAGTATCACTTAAGCGATCAACCACGCCAGATTCTTTCATCAAATTACCAAAGGCAAACATACCTAATAATGGTGCTGCATCTGGCAATAGTAGTGCAACCAACATTAACAACATAACTGGGAAAATGATTTTTTCTGCTGTTGACACTTCACGCAATTGCACCATTTCAATTTGACGCTCTTTTTCAGTGGTTAGTGCGCGCATGATTGGCGGCTGAATTAATGGCACTAATGCCATGTATGAATAAGATGCCACAGCAATTGCACCTAATAACTCTGGTGCCAGTTTACTGGCCACATAAATACTGGTTGGGCCATCTGCACCACCAATAATACCAATAGCGGCGGCGTCAGTTAAACTGAAATCAAATACGCCGGCGGCGGTTAATGCCATCGCACCAAGTAGCGTTGCAAAAATACCAAATTGTGCAGCGGCGCCGAGTAACAAGGTTTTAGGATTGGCCAAAAGTGGGCCGAAATCGGTTAATGCACCTACACCCATAAAAATAATCAACGGGAAAGCGCCTGACTCAATACCAATGACATAAAACAAATGCAATATACCCTCACCTTCAGCAATGCCGGCACCGGGAATATTAGCCAGAATCGCGCCAAAACCAATCGGTAGCAGTAATAAAGGCTCAAAATTCTTAATAATGGCTAGATACAATAGCAACATGCCAACTAATAACATTAGCCCTTGACCCCATACCATTTGATATAGACCCGTATTTAACCAAAGTGAATTTAACTGTTCCATATAAAAACTCTAATTAATTATGCCAATGATAATAACGTTTGGCCTACAGTTACTGCATCACCTTCTCTAATGCTAATATCTGTTACCACACCACTTCTGGCTGCTTTAATTTCTGTTTCCATCTTCATGGCTTCAAGAATGACCAGCACATCACCCTCATTTACTTTTTGATTAACAGAAACCATTACTTTCCAAATATTGCCAGATAATGGTGCGCCAATTGCCTCGCCACCTGTAGCTGGCACTTCGCTAACGATTTCTTTTTGCGCAGCAGGCGCTGCTGTAGGTTCAGCAGAAGCAGGTTGCATTGATGTAATATCACCGCCTGCTGACACATCAACCGTATAAGAATTACCCTTGAATGACACAGTGTAAGTACCTTCTTCACTATCTGGTGCTGAGCAATTATCACTCTCTTGAGGCTTAGGCTCAAAGAAATCTGGATTATTACGATTTTCTAAGAACGAAATACCCACTTGCGGGAATAAAGCATAGGTCATTAAATCATCAATCTTATTAGGTGCCAACTGAATATTTTTCTCAGCAACAATTTTGTCAAATTCTTGCTCTAGAATATGCATTTCCGGGGCAATGTTGTCCGCTGGACGACAAGTAATTGGTTCCGAACCCTCTAATACTTTAACTTGCAAAGCTTGATCAACATCAGCTGGCGTCGCGCCATATTCACCTTTTAAAACACCTGCAGCCTCTTTGGTAATGGTTTTATAACGCTCACCCGTTAATACATTGAGTACTGATTGCGTACCTACAATCTGTGATGTTGGTGTTACCAATGGAATGTAGCCTAAATCTTTTCTAACACGCGGAATTTCGGCCAATACTTCGCCCATCTTGTCAGCTGCATTTTGCTCACGCAATTGATTTTCCATATTGGTCAACATGCCACCAGGCACTTGAGATAACAAAATGCGTGAATCTACACCTTTTAATGAACCTTCAAATTTGGCATATTTACAACGAATTGGACGGAAATAAGCATCAATTTCTTCTAATTTTTCTAAATTTAATCCAGTTTTTCTAGGGCTGTTTTCTAAAATAGAAACTACTGAGTTGGTTGCAGAGTGTCCGTAAGTCATACTCATAGAGCCAATCGCTGTATCAACACGATCAATACCCGCTTCAACCGATTTAATAATGGTCGCTGTAGAAAGGCCTGTGGTTGCATGTGCGTGCAGCTGAATCGGAATGTCAATGGTCTCTTTAAGTTGTTTGACTAAATCATAGGCAACATATGGTTGCAATAAGCCAGCCATATCCTTAATACACAAAGAATGTGCACCCATGTCTTCAATACGCTTAGCCATGTCTAGCCAGGTTTGTGTATTGTGTACCGGACTTACTGTGTAAGAAATAGTACCTTGAGCATGCTGATCCAACTTAACCGCTTGATCCACAGCAGTTTTTAGATTTCTAACATCATTCATGGCATCAAAAATTCTAAACACACCAACACCGTTTTCTGCGCAACGATCTACAAATTTACGCACCACATCATCACTATAATGACGATAGCCCAATAGGTTTTGACCACGCAACAACATCTGCTGCGGGGTGTTTGGCATTACTGCTTTAATTTCACGAATACGATCCCACGGATCTTCGCCCAAATAGCGAATACATGAATCAAACGTTGCACCACCCCATGACTCTACAGACCAGTAGCCAATTTTGTCTAGCTTGTCAGCAATCGGCAGCATGTCGTCAATGCGCATGCGCGTTGCAAAAAGGGATTGATGTGCATCTCTAAAAACAAGCTCAGTAATCTCTACCTTTTTGCCTTCAGTATTGGTTGATTTTTTAGTCATATTCCTTAGAAAATTTAGCATGATCCTTATGCTCCCCTATGCATCTTGATTGCTTGTTCAATAACAAACTTTGTCTCCTCGTCAATCTCTTGTTCGAGGGTTGTTGTATTGTTATTTTGCTCAGGCTCATCGATTGATTTAGCCTGAAGTTTTTGAATAATAGCTGACATTAGCTTGGTCACAAAAACCAGCAATGTTAAAAACAAGAAAACAAAACCCATACCAAACATGGTTAGGTTTAAAGCTTGTGCTAATAAGTCTGCTTGTTCCATACTATTACTCTTTTATTAATTTGGTACCGATGGACGGGGTCGAACCGTCACTCCGTGAGGAACCGGATTTTGAATCCGGCGTGTCTACCAATTCCACCACATCGGCAATAAACTGTACTACTTGTGTCTAAAAGTAATTCTACCCTTAGTTAAATCATACGGTGTCATCTCAACGGTTACTTTGTCACCTGGAAGAATTCGAATATAGTGTTTACGAATCTTGCCTGAGATGTGTGCCAGAACACTATGGCCATTTTCCAATTCAACCGTGAAAGTTGTATTAGGTAGCTTTTCTTTGACCACGCCTTCTAACTCAATGTAATCGCTTTTTGACATAAATATTTTTAAATTTAAACTTAGTAAATTGGAACATTTTACCCGAATGTCGCCTCGTTAACAAATAAAGGGAAACACTCTTATAGATTTGAAATAAGCTATAATTAGCCTATTTTTAGCCAACGTTACAAACAAATGCAGTTAAGTTTTGAATTTTTCCCGCCCAGAACCGAACAAGGTAAATTAAATCTTAAGCAGGTTCGTCAAGAATTATCTGTCATTAACCCGCATTATTTCTCAACCACTTTCGGTGCTGGCGGCACCACACAAGATGCCACACTTGAAACGGTTTTGGATATTCAGGCTAATGACGGCGTATCGGCAGCGCCACATCTTTCTTGTATCGATTCGGATAAATCAAATATATTAGCGTTATTAAATCAATACAAGGCTGCTGGCATTAATCGTATTGTTGCACTACGTGGCGACATTCCTTCAGGTGTTCGAGATATTGGCGATTTTCATTATGCCAATGAACTGGTTGCTTTTATTCGTCAAGAATTTAACGATCATTTTCATATTGAAGTGGCAGCCTACCCTGAAATGCACCCGCAAGCAAAAAATATGAATACTGATATTGAGCACTTTATCAATAAAGTTAAAGCCGGTGCAGATGGCGCTATTACTCAATATTTTTACAACGCAGACGCTTACTTTCGCTTTGTTGACGAAGTGCAAAAACAAGGTGTTGATACGCCAATTACCCCCGGTATTATGCCAATTACCAATCATGATCAATTGTTGCGATTTTCCAATATGTGTGGCGCTGAAATACCTCGCTGGATTGAGAAGCGCTTAGCTGCTTTTAATGATGACAATGAATCACTAAGGGCTTTTGGCTTTGAGGTTGTTGCGCAACTGTGCGACCAATTAAAATCCCAAGGGGTTGATCATTTTCATTTTTACTCAATGAACAAAAGCCAGCCCACTTTACAGTTGGCTCAAACGCTAATTTAAAAACTAGTGTGTCTGCTGATCAACCCAACTTTGCAACTCGTTAAGCGGCTGCTTGTCTTGTTGGTGACAACATTTCTCCAATAACTCTAAACGCTCGCCCAGCTCCAAAAACACCAATTGATAATGCTTGTTCTTGAGCTCTTCTTTATAAAGTTTAGATTTTAATGAAGCAATAATTGTCATTAATGCTTGCTCATTTTCTTGTTTAATAGTATCAGCTGCGCCTGCTTTATACATTGCATCAGCCTTAATGCGCTGCATTTTTTGCAAATGTAAATCACGCTCTGAATGTAGGCTATGATTTGGATAAGCCAGGCGAATACTGTCCGTGGTTACGTAACCTTCATGGGTTTGCAATTTACCCGAATTGATTTGCTCTTGAATATTAGCACGGCTTAAGCCTAATCGACGAGCCGCTTGTGAAACGCTAAGTTTAACCATGTTATTCCCTCTCCCCAGAAAAATATCATTTATTACTGACTAAATTAATCAACTTATGATTGTTTGTCAAGTGTATCAATGGTTGCTAATACATCGATAATTGCTTGATCACCAATATCGTCTGTTACTAATACCTGTAAAAATCCCCTAGATAAAGCATGCTGGCGAATGCGTTGACTCAATACAATCAGCGGATAAACTGTTATTTTTTCTAGCTGATTAAGCTGGCCAGCCAACGCTATCAAGCCATCCAAATTTTCATTACTAGTTACACTAATCACACCCTGATCATTGGCAAGAAATGTTGTTAATGCTTGCTCGTGGGCACTTGTTTTATCACATACCACTCGATCATACACTTGTGCATACTCAACTTGATTATGGTTTTTTTCCAAACCCAATCTTAGTGTTTCGCGCCCACCCTTACCCCTAAAAATTAAGATATTTTTATGACGCAATTTCGCAACTGATTCAAGCGCTAACAACGCCTCACTTGAGGCTTTTTCTAAAGGAAAGCCATCAACTGTAATAGCTTGATCGGTTAAGCGTTTAGCCGTTGCTGCCCCTACCGCATAAACAGCTAAATAGTCTAGGGCATTTAGCAATTCCAACCCATGGTCAACCGCATTAGCGCTGATAAATATCACTGCATCATAGTGCATGTGCTCAACCTTTGTCTGCAAGGCAACAATTTCTAAGGTTGGAAATAGCAAAGGCTTCCAGCCCTGGTTGGCCACCAATGCCTCAAGTGGTTTAACTTGAGCGAGCGGACGTGTTAATAAAACATTCACTAATTTAACAACCTAAAATTTCTGCAATCACTCTAATTTTGTTTAACGCCTCACTTTCGGCATTTTGACAAATAAGAACACTCTGCTTATTAATGGTTGAAACTGATTCAATATAATTGCGCATCTGAACCTCATTCCAACTTTCACGTGTATACAAAACCGGAATGTGGTTGTAATACAGCCATTGACCAGCCAGTGTTTCAACGGGTAAAGTGCACGCCAGCTGCTTGGTTGATTGAAAAGACAGTCGATAACCTGCTAATAATGCCATAACATCCTGACTAGGCACTTGCTCCAATTCACAAAATAAAGTGAAATCCGCTTTATAATCTGCCACCGAATCTAACAATGAACTCAGTGTATTAGTATCATTGAGTTGCTCATTGGTAATGCTCAACACCAGCTCAAACACCTCTTTCGATTCACTTAATTCATCAAAAACAAGCTCCAAATCTTCTTGGGTATCAATGGGCAAGCATAGTGCTTTAAATTGGGTTGAATAGTAGTCAAAGCGCCATTCACTGGGTAAATCATCTGGGTAAAAATCATCTACCAAATCAAGGTCACAACGACCAATTAAAAACTCTGTTTCGTTCATCTTCTAATGCCTGGGCTTTATAATAAGCAAAAATTTAACAAAAAATCAATATGCCCGATATTCTACTACCAATTATTGCCTTGCTATCAGGTTTTGCACTTTTAATTTGGAGTGCAGATGAGTTCACTGATAATGGCGCAAAAATAGCGAATATATTTAATGTTTCACCACTTATTATCGGTCTGCTTATTTTTGGTTTTGGTACTTCTGCGCCAGAGATGTTGGTATCTGGATTGGCCGCCATGGATGGCAACACTGGGCTCGCCATCGGTAATGCAGTTGGCTCCAATATTTTCAACATTGCTTTGGTTTTAGGTATTAGCGCAATTATTGTACCCATTGAAGTGCATAAAGATATTTTGAAAAAAGAGTGGGTGTTTTTAATGATTGCCACTCTATGCGCAGGACTGTTGCTAATGGATCAACAATTAGACCGCACAGACGGATTAATTTTATTAGTTTTGCTCATATTATTTTTAACTTACACCTTTAAAGAATCTAAAAACTCCTCTCATCATGAATTTGGTGATCTGGCACAAACGATTGATAAAAGCCAAACCACCAAAGCCTGGGTGATGCTGTTGGTTGGACTAATTATGTTAATTTCTAGCGCGAAATTGGTGGTTTGGGGCGGTGTTGAAGTGGCGAAAGCTTTTGGTGTCTCTGATCTAGTAATTGGACTCACCGTAGTTGCCCTAGGCACTAGTCTGCCAGAGCTAGCAGTTTCAATTGCCAGTGTACTTAAAAAACAATATGAAATGGTGGTAGGCAATGTGATTGGATCAAACCTATTTAACACCATTGCGGTACTTGCTATTCCTGGCTTAATCCACCCTTCAGATGTGCCACTAGAAGTCATGCAGCGCGATTACCCCATCATGCTACTGCTGACCGTATTACTATTTATTGTGTCTTATAAATTTGGCAAAAAGCACATTATCAATCGATTTGAAGGCGGAGTTTTAGTGACTGTGTTTGGCTTATACATGTGGCAATTATTTTGATTATTGAGCTAGAGGACGTCAATCAAACTCAGGCTTTCGCCAGTCAATTAGCCAGTTGTGCGGCTCACTCAAAACAAGGCCTGGTTATTTACCTCGAGGGTGATTTGGGCGCTGGAAAAACAACGCTAGCTCGTCAATTTATTCAACACTTTGGGTTTGACCGGGTTAAAAGCCCAACTTATTCTTTGGTTGAAAGCTACATTAACGAACAAATCAGCATTCATCATTTTGACTGCTATCGCCTCAGTGATCCTGAAGAATTAGAATATATTGGTATTCGTGAATATTCAGGCGCAGGACATATTCAATTAATCGAATGGGCCGAGTTAGGCCGAGGCATGATTGAACCCGCTGACATGGTGATTAACCTCAAAGGTGAAGATGATCATCGCACCCTAACCATCAACACACATAGTAACGCCGGCGAACAGCTTTTAGCGTGCATCAATAATTAGTATTGTAATGTTGTTAATCGCACTCCTTTAAACGCCAAATAAAAAATAGCAAAATAGCAGCGATTGCAAGCAACATCCACTGCAATAAGCGCACCTCTCTAACCAAATAAATCGAGATTGAAAAACTAACAACTGTTAACAAACTGGCGCGAATTTTGATTTTACGGCTGACGGTTTTAGTTTTCTCCCATTGTCTTAATAAATCACCAAACCAGGGGTGCTCAAGTAGCATTTGATGAAATTTTGGCGAGCTTTTGGCAAACAGTGCTAATGCCAAAATAAGAAAAGGTGTGGTTGGCAAAATGGGTAGAATTACACCAATCGCCGCTAGAATAACAAATATCCAACCCAGTGAGATGAATAGATTTTTTTGTATGGTTTTTTTCATGCAATCAGCTTAAATTGCATTGGCAAACGATTTAAGCTTTAGTTGGTGCGTGACCTTGTTCAGGTTCGGTGTAATCTGGATCGTTCGGATTCATGAACACAAAGCTATAGTCTTCACCTACCTGGATCTGGTCAAAATCAACCACCATCCCTTCAAGCAAGGCTTTTTGCTCGTAGGCAAGAATGTATTCAAGCCCATTGGATTCAAGATGGATATCACCATCACGACGCTCATCAAAACCCATTAAGTATTGAAAACCATTGTCGGTTTGATCAACAGCAAAGCGGATAATTAACCCTTGCGTTTCAGGATTGTGAGTTGATAGAGAGATCTCTTCTGCTGCTTTTTTAGTAATAGTGATCATAATGAATTTTTCTTAGTTTTGATAAAATCAACAAATTGCTCAACCCACTGATTACCAGCAAGATTGCGTAGATGTGTATAGCTAGCTAGTAAATTATACTTAACGATACCATCACGCTTATTATCCACACCCACGCCACGCAAAACCTCAAAAGCGTAGCGTGTATTGGGATCAATGTTTTCTAAAGTTGAGTAATGAAATTCGTGTGCTTTAATCGTGCTAGCAACTGATTGCCAAGGGTGTGTTGTTAGTGGTGCTAACTGCACATATCCACGGCCAATTGGCTTGGGCGTCATTTTAGTATCTGCATCAATAACACCAACCATTGAATAACACTCGTCTTTGCTGGTAATTTGATTGGTTAAGTACATCAAGCCACCACATTCTGCATAAGTAGGCAGCCCTTGCTCTATTTTGTGTTTAATATCGCTTAATAATGATTGATTATTACTAAGTGACGATAATTGCATTTCTGGAAATCCACCACCAATAAATAGCCCATCACAGGCCGGCAACTGTTGATCACTCAAGCTATCAAAATATTTAATCTTAACACCAAGCGCTTCAAATTTGTCCAAGTCATCTTGATAATAAAAACCAAAACACTGATCTTTTGCTACAGCAACAGTAAGTTTGGACTCAACTAGGTTGATTGCCACTTGACTAGTTTTTTCTGTTTCTGCCTGACGTTTAACCATACGCTCAAGATTAACCTGATCTGCAATTAGGCGTGATGCGGTATTAATAAATGCTTGTGATTGTGGCGTTTCATTGGCAGGCATTAAGCCTAAATGACGCTCATCAATAATTAACTCTTTAGAACGTCGCACTGAGCCAATCACCTCAAGATCTGTGTAGTGTTCAATAGCTTGAACCAGTTTTGACTGATGACGCTCACCCGCTACTTTATTAAGAATAACACCGGCAATATTAACCGCTGGATCAAAATCTTGATAGCCTTTTACCAGTGGTGCCACACCTCGAGTAATGCCGGTTGTATCCACCACCAAGACCACAGGAATATTTAATAGTTTGGCCAGGTCAGCATTGGCATCACCACCAGCAACACTCATACCATCATACAAGCCCTTATTACCTTCAATAATAGAGACATCAGCTAATGAATGTTTAGACTGATACAGCTCAATAATCTCAGCCTCAGTCATGTTATAAAAATCAAGGTTATAACATGACTGTCCACTGGCTTGTGTCAGCCAAATTGGGTCAATGTAATCTGGGCCTTTTTTAAATGGCTGTACAGTTAATTTTTGAGCGCTCAGAGCGCCACAAATCCCCAGACTAACAACAGTTTTGCCTGAGGATTTGTGTGCTGCAGATAAATAGACAGACATGAATGCCTTGCCCTAATGGCTATTAGCCCTTATGATGAGGATCAGCCACATCATCTGCCAAACTCTCTGGCAAAAACGGCAAGAACTTAACTAGGTAAGTTACTGCAATTAACGATACTGCAATACCACCCAAGCCTAACATTAGCTCAGCCAATGTTGGTGTGTAAGCAGCAATACCACCGTAGCCTTCAAGAATTTCTTTACCTGGGAATAGCTCCATTGGGTAAGCCTGGCCACCAATAATAATGACGTATAACTGCACAAGGCCGCCAACAATAATCAACACTGAAGCCAATCCAAGCATTGTACGGTTACCTCTAGTTGCAGGTGAATACAATAAAGCTAAGGGTACCAAGCTACCTAAGATGATTTGACCGTACCAGAATAATTGAGTATAAATACCACCATCAACTAAGATGAAATTCTCAACACCCGAATTTTCAACAAGATATAAATTACCTACATGGTATACCGCAACAAAGTAAAGTACTGCCGCTACAAATACACCCAAAAGATTACTTAAGCGATTGACAATAGCATCACCTAACTGGCGCTCAGTCCACTTGTAACTTGCCATTAAAATCAAAATGAAGAATGCTAAACCAAATGCAAAAGACATAATTACAAACATTGGTGCCATCATAACGGCATCATAAGCTTGTCTAGCCACCAAGAAGCCGAAAATTGAACCGGTACCAGTCGTTAAAATTAAACGCCAAGTAAAGGCAGCAACACCCACTGTACGGCTGTATTTATTCATACGACGCTCGAACATCATCCATAAATAAACAGCAACAATTGCAAAGAAACCGTTATATAAAATAATATTCCAAGCAAAAATTGAATTGAAGTTGTACTCAGTCATCGCCACAATCAAACGATCTGGACGACCTAGGTCAAGCACTAACACCATCAAACCACCTGCAAGCAAGGCCAAAGCAACTAAGCCTGATAAGCGTGATAACGGTTTGTAGATTTTCTTTTGAAAAACTGATGCAATTGAAGCAACATTAAGCGCACCTGAAGCGGCAACAATCAAGAATAAGGCAAATACATGTGGCAAACCCCAAACAATACGATTACTCATACCAGTCACGTGATGACCGTTATGCTCCATGTAATAAACACCTGCCAAAGCAGCTAAAATAAAAGCGCCCAAGCCAGCAATCAATGCATAAAAACCAAGACTCTTACCCTGTGTTTGTTCGTAACGAATAATACTCATAATCTACTCTTAAATTCCACTGTAACGTACGCCCGTATTCAGATTTAAATCTGCACGGATTTGTGTACTTTGAACTTTCTTTAATGTCTGATTGATCTTACTAGTTGGATCGTACAAATCACCAAAGATAACCGCATCGCTAGAAACACTAGCAACACAAGCGGGCGCCTCACCCTTGTCAACTTTGTGTACACACATCGTACAAGCTTCAACTGTACCTTTACCACGAGGCATATGGGTTTTTTGATTCGTTAATGATTCGTGTACGAATGAACGGGCGTCATATGGGCATGCCATCATACAATAACGACAACCAATACATAGATGCTTATCGACCAGCACAATGCCGTCTTCGCGCTTCATTGAAGCGTTAGTTGGACACACATCCACACAAGGTGGTTCTTCACAATGCTGACACATTAATGCCAAATTGCTAATGCGCTCAGTTGCCTTATCTTTAACCTTAATTTTCTTAATCCAGCCTGCTTGCTGATCACCCGTTGAGTGGGTTTCATTGCCCCAGCCATGCTCTTCTTGACAGGCGTTAACCATATCGTCAATATTAGACTCAGTTAACTTATTGGTGTCAATTAGCATACCCCAACGTTTTTCGTTGGTTACCGGATTAGATTCTTTTGGTAGTGCTGCATAGGTTGTTAATGTAATACCACTGGCAATGGTTGCCACACCAGCTGTAGTTGCTGTAGTAGTTTTAATAAAATCACGACGATTTAATTCTTTCATTACATTTCCTCCGCAGGTGTTGTACGATGACAAGAGAAACAATCAAGACTCGTTCCTACCTTTTTATGACAAGTAGAACAAAATTGATCCGGCGCATTAACTGGAATAAATTCGCCATCTTTATCAACTGACGTATGACATTCCACACATTTGCTCAGTTGAACAACACCACCACGCACACCTTGGCGCAATGTTTTATCACGCTTGTGTGACAACAGCTCAGGATGCATTTTACGTTGCAAAATTAAGCTTGCCGCATGGCTCATGCCATCACGCTTATGCGCTTCTTTACCCTCATCCTTAAACTCAGTAGCTTTCTCACCAAGATTAGGAATGTGGTGATCAGCCTGTGCAACAACACTGCTTAACATCACACTTAAGAACACAATCAATAAACGACTCATAATCACTCTCTTTAAAAAAATTAAATCGTATTACTCACCAAGACCCATCTGAATGTAGCCTGTAGGACATACGTCAGCACAAATATGACAACCAACACACTTATTGTAATCAGTATCTACGTAACGACCTAAAGTAGCTTTGTCAGCTTTCACTTTAAATACTGCATCCTGAGGACAATACATGACACAGTTATCACACTCAAAACATAAACCACATGACATACAACGCGCCGCTTCTGTTTGTACTTCTTCTTCTGTGTAGCCAATTAAACGTTCTTCAAAGTTACCCAATACGTTTTCAGTATCAACCACTTTATGATTACGCGCATTACGCTCTTCGTTATCAAAGTGACCTAGGAATAATTCAGTGTGAGAAACGATTGATGCATACGCACGATCTTCGTAGTTATGAATTGCATAATCAGCTGTATCTGTACCTTCACCAGCAGTACCGCCCGCTTCATAACCTTCTGGAGATAAATCCCACTCATCAAGCTTCTTAGCCAAATCAAAGTAATGCACGTCAACCTTGTTACGTGCTTTTTGATTATTGCCTACTAAATAATCATCAATACTTTCAGCAACAATACCTGCTTGTCCAATTGCAGTAGTTAATAAGTGAGGGCGCACAACGTCACCACAAACAAAGAAACCTGGCTTATTAGGTACCTGGTAATTTTTGTCAGCATCAATAAAGCCATATTCGTTAAAGAATGAATCATCCATACCTTCAGAGTCAACACCTTGACCAATCGCTGATACGATTAACTCACACTCAATATCAAACTCAGAACCTTCAATTGGAGTATTGCCATCATCTTCTAGGCGAACAAAACGTAATGCGGTTGCACGACCCTCACCATCAGTAATTACTTCAACTGGGCTTAATTGACCTTGAATATCAACACCTTCACGCGTTGCATCATCAATTTCTTCTTGTGCTGCAGGCATGTCTTCTAGGGTAGAACGCGTTGTCAATAATACATCTGCACCTAAACGCTTAGACGTATCAACCACGTCGTGCGCTGTGTCGTTAAAGATGATGTGCTCTGGACGATCCTTATCAGCAATATTAGTAATATTACCCAAACGACGAGCAACTGATACAACGTCGATTGATGTATCACCACCACCAATACAAATTACTTTACCGGTAATGTGTTGCAAACGACCTTGGTTGTAAGCTTCAAGGAAAGCCACACCAGATACACAGTTAGAAGCGTCACCACCCGGAATTGGCAGTGTACGACCACTCATTGCACCGATTGCAAATAATACTGCGTCATATTCTTTTTCTAATTCTTCAACCGTTACATCGACACCTACTTTAGTGTTCATCTTAGTTTCAACACCGGTTGCAATAATACGATCAATTTCGTGACCTAATACATCACGCGGAACACGGTAATCAGGAATACCGTACATCATCATGCCGCCTAATTGGTCGTACTTTTCAAATACTGTTACTGCATGACCACTACGACGCAATTGCAATGCAGCCGCAAGACCACCACAACCACCACCGATAATCGCTACTTTCTTGCCTGTATCTGCCGCATCGATTTCAAATGTGTAACCCTCTTTCTTAGCGTTATCACCAATAAATTGCTCAACCGCATTAATACCAACCGTGTCTTCAACTTCATTACGGTTACAGCCATCTTCACAAGGTGCTGGACATACACGACCCATAACCGATGGGAATGGATTTGCAGATGTAGAACGACGGAAAGCGTACTCTTGCCATGACATATCGCCTGATGGCTTTTCCATACCGCGAACGATATCTAACCAACCACGGATATTATGACCAGAAGGGCATGAACCTTGACAAGGAGGTGTTTGAGTTACGTAAGTAGGACACTTATGAGAAGTATCTTCTTTAAAGATCATCTGATTCCAAGGTACTGCACCCTGTTCATCATCTTTATATAATCTAAACGTATGGTTTTCACCTTTAGTGGGTTGACCGTAAGCATTCTTTTGCATAATAAATCTCCTTGTTTTTATTCAGTTTCTGCTTCCTGAGCCTGTTCAGCGTCAGTTGCATCAGTTTGTGGCTTGTCCAAAATAATTGCATTACTCACCAATTGGTGAACACTAACAATCATGTAAGGATCAAAATCAAATTTAGGTAATACTTTGGTAAATTGTGACTTACAAATTGCACAAATTGCGGCTAAAGTATCAACACCATTGTTCTTTTCTACTTCTTTTAGGGCTTGCATTCTCGGCATAGCGCCCTTAACACGAATCTCCATTAAGTCATCGGTTAACAGGCCGCCGCCACCGCCACAACAGAATGTAGATTCTTTAATGGTTGATCTTTCCATGTCAACGTAATTATTACAAACCGCTTTAATTACCTCACGTGGAAGAATGAATTGACCGCCTTCAATACCGCCCATGTTTGTTGCACGTGCAACGTTACATGAATCGTGGAAAGTAACCGTACGGTCGTCATTTTCTGACTTATCGAATTCTAGCTTATTTCTTTGAATTAAATCATAAGTGTATTCAATAATATGTTGTGGCTGTGGGTAACGATGATCCAACTGCTTTTGCAATTTCATCGCATGCTCATCACTAGATTGCGCACCAGCACCAACACCACTTAACGTGTTCCAGAAGCTATAAGCCACACGCCAAGCATGGCCACACTCACCAACCATTACACGCGATACTTCTAAATCTAGTGCTGCTTTACGAATTCTTAATGCTGCTTTACGCATAATGTCATAAGAACCAATAAACATACCAAAGTTTGCACCTTCAGAGGCGTATGAACTTAATGTCCAGCTAACACCGTCTTGATAGAAAACTTTACCATAACCAATTAAACCGTCAATGTGCGGCTCAGCAAAGAAATCCGCTGAAGGGGTGATGAGTAAAATTTCACTACCCTTAACATCCAAAGGATATTTAACTGGCGCACCAAAATCCTCTTCAACTTCTTCTTCTAAATCTAGCAAAGTATCTTTTAATGCTGGCTCAGGAAGGCCAAGGTTATTACCAACGGTAAGCGCCTTGCCTAAAATTTGGTTACAGTATTTTTGACCCAAACCAACGGCATCTAACACTTCACGAGCTGCCATCGAAATTTCAGCTGTATCAATACCGTACGGGCAAAATACTGAACAACGACGACACTGTGAACACTGGTGAAAATAGTTGTACCAATCATCCAACATGTCATCGTCAAGTTCCTTAGCGCCCACTAACTTAGGGAAGTATTTACCCGCAAAAGTAAAGTGACGGCGATAAACACTACGGAATAAATCTTGACGCGCAACCGGCATGTTTTTCGGATCAGATGAACCTAGGAAATAATGACACTTATCAGTACACGCACCACATTTAACACATGAATCTAGAAATACCTGAACTGAACGGTATTTAGATTTAAGCTCACCCATTTTGGCAATGGCAACTTCTTGCCAGTTGTCAACCTTTTCACCTGGAAAACCTAATGGATTCTGAAACTCTTCAGAAGATTTAAACGGACCCTCACCTTCCATAACACCTGGATTTAATTCAGGTATCTCAATGTAAGTGGGTAGTTTAGGGATATCAAATTCTTTAGCAGCCATTTTATTCGTCCTTACCTAATGTTTGTTCAAGCTTTACCGCATGCTCTTTTTCTTGTTGCAATGCCCAAGGAGAAATGTGACGCTTTTTACGCGCATCATCAACTTGGTTACGTGTTGGGCTAAAGAAAACGCCTGGTACGTGCAATAATTTAGAAATTGGAAACACTGCCAATAATACAAATACTAAGAATAAATGCACTAGGAAGTGTATTTCAGTTGGTAGATTGGCCCAATCAAAAGTAACCAAGCCGCTGGCAAATGCTTTAACTGCCATCACATCTGTATGATTATCAGTAAACGTCATGATCACACCACTAACGCCGATTACAATCAGCATTAACAACATTAAGTAATCACTTGGTGCAGAAATGTAGCGAATGCGTGGGACAAAAATACGACGTGCCAATAAACCAGCTAGACCAATTACCATGGCGAAGGCGGCGTATTTAAAGGGTTGCATTAATAAGAAAATCTCAGGCAAATCACCTGGGATAAAGTAACGCAAATGACGCACTAATACTAATAGTAAGCCAAAATGAAATAGGAATCCGAATAACCAGATCCACTTATTTGAACGGAAAAGACTTTCAAATAAAGTCACTTCACGAATCATTCTAAAAACCACACCTGTTTGTGTTAATTGGGTTGGTGCAGTTGGAATTTTTAACGGTGCCGGGGTGATCCAAAATTGATAGATCTTCTTACCCATGCCCACGATAAAAACGAATAGGGAAATGTAAAATAAAGCGGTAAAAATAATGCTTAATGTTGACATATTGCTCTCAAACTTTATGTTTAAAAAATAAAAAAACACCTGCATAAACTGCAGATGTTTTTCAATTAGCTATATCTATTTAGATACAACCAGTCGGCTTAGGAAGACCAGCGAAACGACAACCTTGCTTACCAGGACCGTAAGGGAATAAAGAGTAAAGGTACTTAGAGTTACCCTTGTCTTTACCCATTCTCTTAGCGATTGCTTTTGTTAATACACGAACTGCAGGTGCAATTTGGTACTCTTCAAAATACTCACGTAAGAAATTAATAACGTCCCAATGCTCGTCTGTTAACTCTACATCGTCGTCTTGAGCCATTTGCTTACAAATGTCTTCGTTCCAATCTTTAAGGTCTACTAAGAAACCTTCTTCATCTACTTCAGCGCCACAAATTTGTGCCATAATCGTACTCCTATATAAAAATTTTAGTTAAACCCAAGAAACCGCAGTTCCATGTTCAACAACTAGATCAACGAAACCAGCATAATCAACTAATTTGATATTATCTGCTAATTTTGAAGAAATTCCTCTTGCCTCAACATCGCCTTGTAATGCAAATACACGGCCATTAGCGGCAAGATCTGCAATCATTGATGAATTAGCGTTATTCGCTGCATTAATCACACCATCTTCAATAAATAAAATAACGCTAGTGTCGTCAATTGTATTTAAACAAGATTGTAGTGAATTACGCTCGAAAGATGATTTGTTTACTGTATGTAACATATTAAACCTCTCTTAGAAACTTAAGCAAACGTCTTGTTCAGACATGATTGCTTTAAGTTCATCATTAGTAACAACTTTAATAGAAGGCTTTTCTTCCCAGTCGTCATCTTCATCTTCATACACCAAAGGCATTAGATCAGATTCAGACAAACCTCTTTCCTCTAAAGACTCTTTAGAAACATAAAGTTTGTTGATGTCGTAATCACCTAGTGCGTGAAACGTTTTAGAAAAGTTTTTCATGCCAATGCCATCAGTTTCTTGACCTTCAACGATTTGGTAAACACCATCGTCCATAAAGGCTAAAGATACGTCTTGCTCAAAAGCAGCAGCGATTAATACCACTTCTAATGATTCAATAGCATACACCGTACCAAATGAAGATCGGCGATTTAAATACATAAATTTCTTTGTAGCCATATTAATCTCCAAATACTACTAAACGATCACACTGAATACCTGCTTCGATTAGCTGACCTAAGCCAGAAATACGAAACGCAGGGTGAATGTTGTTACCATCAATAGAGTTCTTTGATGCTTCTGACTCGTCAAGCATGCCTCGACGTAGTGCAGCAGCAACACAAACTACTAATTCAGGATTACCCTCAGCATCTTTAATGTCTAAAGATGCCCAGTTATTAACAACATGACGATCATCTTGAGGTGGTAAAGTGAAACGAGATGCATTATTCACACCATCATGGTAGAAAAATACACGCATAATTTCATGTCCATTTTCAATCGCCGCTTTAGCGAATTGAAAAGCCGTATCAGCAGCTTGGTGCTGGTACGGACCTTCGTTAACTTGAATAGCAAACTTCATCGTAAACTAACCTTAGAAACGGATGTGTGCTGAAGAGTTTAACTGGTGACGTGAACCTTTCCAATCATTGATATGGAATTTAGTAAACGGTAAGCCAGTCTTCTCAAAGAATGACGGCCAACCGATACGGTCAACCCATTCACCAACTCTTTCCCAGTCTTTTGCGTCGTCTTTGTAAACACTTAAGATGTTCTTAACAACCGCACCAACTTCCGGCCATCTTGGCGGGTTATTAGGTAGGTTAGAAGCAACTAACTTATGGAAAGAAGGCTTAGATCTCGCATTAGAGTTCTTACCACCGATCCATAAAGCAATCTTAGAGTTTTCAGGATCGTTAATTTGCATTGGCGGACATGGTGGGAAACACGCACCACAACAGATACATTTTTTCTCATCAACTTCCAATGTAGGCTTGCCATTAACCATTGCAGGACGAATCGCAGCAACTGGACAACGAGCAACAACCGTAGGACGCTCACAAACCATTGATACTAGATCATGGTTAATCTTAGGCGGCTTAGTGTGTTGAATGTTTAACGCGATATCACCTTGACCACCACAGTTAATCTGACAACATGAAGTTGTCATGTGAACACGGTTAGGCATTTCTTCACGAGTGAATTCTTCATGCATCTCGTCCATCAATGACTTAACCACACCCGATGCGTCAGTACCTGGAATATCACAGTGTAACCAACCTTGAGTGTGTGAAATCATAGTAACTGATGGGCCAGTACCGCCCACAGGGAAGCCAGCTTCAGTTAACGCGTTAACTAACGGCTCAACTTTAGCTTCATCTGCAACCATGAATTCAACATTTGAACGCATGGTGAAACGAACAAATCCGTCAGCGTAGTCATCAGCAATATCTGCTAATTTTTTAATGGTGTAAACGTCCATTTGACGTGCTGTACCACAACGAACCGTGTAAATTACTTCATTGTTTTTTGAAGTATGACGTAATACGCCTGCACGAGGACGGTCATGGTAAGCCCATTGACCGTAGTTACGACGCATTGTTGGATGCATGTATTGAACAGGATCTGGAACTCCAGATTCGATAGGCATAATTGGTGCTGCTGCCATAATATTTCTCCTTGATATAATCGGGCAATTAAAATTGCCCTAAAATTTTTAAAACTAGTAGGGTGTCTTAAGCGTTAGCTTCGGCTTTATTTTCAAACCATTTAACCGCTTCCTCATCCCAATCGTCCATACGAACGTATGAAGATGTACGAGTTTGGTTAATCATGTTTGGATCAACATTGATGCCGATACCTTCTAAGAAGTTTACAACACCGATACGCTCAATCATTTCACCAGTTCTTTCGTGCTCTAATGCATTCTCAGCAAAGAAGTCGATTACTTCACCAGCTAGATCTTCAATAGTTTCTAAATCATCAGCATTGTCCATCTTCATAAATGGCACGATTACTGAACCGAATAAGTCACCAATCTTAAGTGTACGCTTACCACCCATAATAATCATTACACCTTTATCGTCGCCTGTAGCTAAGATAGGCTCAACATCACCTTCAGCAATATAGTTGTGAGTTAATGGAGAAGTTACGTTTAAACAATGCATACATTTAACACAGTTTTTATTGTCAATTGACAATGAGTTGTCGTCGTTTAATGTCATTGCAGAAGTAGGACAACGAGAAGTAATATTATCAACTACGTATTGAGTACCTTTGTCTGCAACCATTGCTTTCCAAAGATCTTGGTTGATTTTAATATCATCTCTCCAAGTACCGATGGTTGCAAAGTCAGCACGTTGTACTGAGTTCATACAATCATTAGCACAACCAGAAACCTTAAATTTCATTTTGTATGGTAATGCTGGACGGTGCATATCATCTAGGAATGCATTAACAAGAGTTCTTAATACTGCTTGCTCATTAACATTTGACATTTCACAACGTGAAGCGCCAACACATGACATACCAGTACGTACCGCAGGACCCGCGCCACCCATGTCAAAACCGTAAGCATTGAATTCGTTGAAAATCTTCTGAGTAGTTTCTTCAGTTGCACCTTGTAACATAATGTCACCAGATTGACCATGGAAACCGATAAGACCTGAACCGCCGTTCTCGGTAAACATATCACACATATCTCTTAATAGAGTAGATGTGTAGTGCATACCTGCTGGTGGTTGAATACGTAACGTATGGAATTCACCTGCTGCAGGGAATTTGTAATCACCGTTATCATCTTTTAATTCGTTAAAACGTGGAATTACGCCACCACCATAACCGATAACACCAACTGTACCACCTTTCCAGTAACCTTTTTTAGTTACGTAAGATGTTTCAAGTGTACCTAGTACGTCGCGTGCCATGTCAGCACCTGCGTGGGTATCGTTTGCTAATCTCTTAAGACCAGTTACAAACGAAGGCCATGGACCTTTTTCCAACTCATCAAGGTTGGGTGTGTTATATAGCTCTTTTGCCATTTTATCTCTCCGATATATTTATATAAATCTTTAAAACCGTTCGCTTTAAAGATGTGAACGGGACAAATTATACTTAAATGCAAGCGAAAACCACCGTTTTATAGTGGTATCACCATCTATCCCTTAGGGGATATAAATAAGATTTTTAAGAAAAAACCGGCTATGGATAGCCGATTTAGATTGATATTATGACGCTAAATATTCGTCAACACGTTGAGCAACACCGCGACCTTCGTTAATCGCCCATACCACTAATGATTGTCCACGACGACAGTCACCCGCGGTAAAAATGCCCGCTTGTGATGTTTGGTATTGATCATACTCAGCTTTGTAATTACCACGATCATCTAGCTCAATTTGTGCGTCATCACTTAGATAATACTCTGGTGAGACAAAACCCATAGATAACAACACTAATTGCGTATCCCAAGTTTTTTCACTGCCAGCAATTTCAGTTAATTGGCCGTCATTGAATTCAACGTCAATAGTATTTAGACCCACTAAATTACCTTGGTCATCTTTAATGAATGACTTAGTCATTAATTGATATTGTCTTGGATCTTTACCAAAAACACTTTGTGCTTCAGCGTGACCATAATCAACCCGGTAGATCAATGGCCAAAGAGGCCATGGGTTGTCTTCTGCACGCTCTACAGGTGGCTGTGACATTAACTCAAAGTTAACCACTGATTTAGCGCCTTGGCGTACAGCTGTACCGATACAATCTGTACCTGTATCACCACCACCAATAACAATCACATCTTTACCTTTTGCTGATAGATCTGAGCGATCCTCATGACCTGTATCCAGCAAACTCTTAGTATTTAGCGTTAGATATTTCATGGCCATATGTATACCCTTGGCGTCACGATTATCAACTGGTAAATCTCTGGCTTCACTAGCACCTGTGGTAAAAACAAGTGCATCGAAATCTTTTTGTAGAGCTTGTGTGGTGATGTCTTTACCAACATTAACATTAGTGATAAATTCAATACCACAATCTTTCATCAAATTAATACGGCGATCAATCACGTCTTTGCCTAATTTCATATTTGGAATGCCGTACATCAACAAGCCGCCAATACGATCATCGCGCTCAAACACAGTAACACCATGACCTAACTTATTCAACTCTTCAGCGGCTGCTAAACCGGCTGGTCCTGAGCCAATAATAGCAATCTTCTTGCCTGTTCTGTATTCCACACTATACGGCTTGATCCAGCCTTGTTCATAGCCTTTATCAATAATTGCTTGCTCGATATTTTTAATGGTAACCGCTGGGTTATTCATACCCAATACGCACGAACCTTCACAAGGCGCGGGGCAAACACGGCCGGTAAATTCAGGGAAATTGTTGGTCTTTAATAGACGCGTTAATGCCTCTTCCCATTTATCGTTATAGACTAAATCATTCCATTCAGGAATTAAGTTGTTAATAGGACAGCCATCGTCTGATTGACAAAAGGGCACGCCACAATCCATGCATCGAGCACCTTGCTGCTTTAAATTCGCCTCGTCATAAGTACCAGTAAAAATCTCACCATAGTCTTTAAGTCGTAACTCAACAGGACGATAATCTTCTGTTTTTCTATCAAATTCTTTAAAGCCAGTTACTTTTCCCATCTCTCAAAACGTGTCAATCTAAAGCGCGTAATTATGCCATATTTGCCTTGAAAATGCATCTATAAAAAAAGATGAAATAGTTTGCTTGAACGCTTCAAGGTTTAACTGTATAATTGCCCTTTTTTATAGAAACAAATATTTAAGGATACGTTCAAATGAATTTAATTGATCAAATTGAAAGCGAACAACTTCGAACTGACATTCCTGAGTTCGGCGCAGGCGATACAGTAATCGTGCAAGTTAAAGTGCGTGAAGGCGACCGTGAAAGATTACAGGCGTTTGAAGGTGTTGTAATTGCTAAGAAAAACCGTGGCATCGGCTCAGCATTCACTGTTAGAAAAATCTCTCATGGCGAAGGCGTTGAAAGAGTTTTTCAAACACACTCTACCATGATTGATTCAGTTGAAGTAAAACGTCGCGGTAAGGTTCGTCAAGCGAAACTTTACTACCTTCGCGAGCTTACTGGTAAGAAAGCAAGAATTAAAGAGAAGTTGGTTAAGAAATAATCTTAGCTTAATTCTTTTAACAATACCGGCTACTAGCCGGTATTTTTTTGGCTAAAATTTATGTAATGAATAACGACACGTTAATTAATCAATTCTTAGATCATTACTGGCTTTCATCGGGTGCAACTGACAATACACTGAAAGCTTATCGATCTGATCTTGCTATGTTTGCAAAATGGCTTGATCACTCATTAACAAAAGTCAGTGATCAAACTATTACACAATATTTTGATTATCGTCAACAAAACCAATTTAGCAGTGCCACTCAGGCGCGCGTGCTGACTTGTCTCAGGGTTTTTTATCAATATTTATTAACTCAAGATATTATTCGAACAAACCCTACCAACAAACTCAATCATCCCAAGCAAACGCAAAAATTACCTGTTTTTCTAGCCATTGATGAGGTGAGTAATTTGTTAGATGCGCCCGACACAAAAACCTTATTTGGCTTGCGCGATCGCGCCATGCTTGAACTTTTGTATTCATGCGGATTGCGTGTTAGTGAATTAATTAAACTTGATCTTCAGCATTTAAATTTGACCGAAGAATACATTCGCATTATCGGCAAAGGTGAGAAAGAAAGAATCCTACCCTTGGGTGAGCTTGCTATTGAGCATTTGCAAAATTATGAGCAAAAATCTCGCCCTCACTTATTGAAAAAAGGTCAGACCAATGGTTATTTTTTAACTAACCGCGGCACTAGCATGAGTCGACAAAATTTCTTTTATATCATTAAAGCTTATGCACTTAAAGCTGGCATTGACAAGCCACTTTCCCCTCATACACTACGTCATGCATTTGCCACTCACCTCGTACAACAAGGTGCTGATTTACGCTCTGTGCAATTGATGCTGGGGCATAGTGATATTGCCACTACGCAAATTTACACACACATTCAAAATGTGCAGCTTAAAGCGCAGCATTCAAAACACCACCCTAGAGGCTAATTTTTACCTCGTCTTTTTCCTTTCCACTGTGTTGACTTTAAAAAAATATTCAATCACATAGTTGCATCTATGTTCAATCATATTTTTTATCGTCGCCTTATGGAAAGAAAAAAATACTTGTAAAAAACGATTTAGAAAATTTAGGAAATCTTAAGAATTAATTGAGTTTTAACCAAATTTAGTGTTTTTTAAGTATTTTTAATGACTTTTAACCACTAAATATCGACTTTTAGCGCATTTTGTCGACAAGTTTTAGAAAATTTCGTAAATTTTCACTTTCATCAATACTTTGCTATTTTTTGTGTGATTTTTTGATGTTTTGCAAGGCAAATCTTTTTTATCTTTTAGGAGTGCACAATCTAGTGCATGACTGAAAATAAAAATAGATTTAACAAAGCAAAATGCGAAAACTCGCGCAAAGACTACAAATACTGAACTTCGAGTATCTCGTAGATAATATCACCCGCCGGCGCTTTGACTGTCACCTCATCACCTTCTTCATTGCCCATTAGTGCAGCGGCAATTGGCGAATGACAAGAGATTTTATTCAGATCGATATCTGCCTCATCTTCACCCACGATTTGATAGGTAATTTCACTATCATCTTCGATGTTCATCAAGCTAATGGTGGTGCCAAAAACACAGCGACCGTTTTGTGCAAGCTTGGCGACATCAATCACTTGCATGCGTGACAGCTTAGATTCCACCTCTTTAATACGACCTTCAATAAAACCCTGTTCTTCTTTAGCGGCGTGATATTCTGCATTTTCTTTTAGATCGCCGTGCGCTCTTGCGGTGGCAATTTCTTCAATGATGCGTGGTCGATCTTCGTCTTTAAGTTTTAGTAATTCAACTTCAAGTGCTTTCGCACCAGCAACGGTCATTGGAATGCTATCCATACTAAACCCTAAGCATTCAGAGATTGCACAGTTCTAACTGTAATCTCTTCATGAGTTTTAAGTCCGTCTAGCATGGCAAAGGCCGCAGCAACGGTTGTGGTGAACGGCACCTTATGTACTAGCGCCTGACAGCGAATAGCCGCTGCATCTGTAGCACCTTGGGTGTCTTCGGTTGAATTAATGATTAAATCAATGTCGTCATTTTTAATCATATCAACAATATGTGGCGAACCTTCTGAGACCTTATTAACCATCTCACATTCAAGGCCAGCATCCATTAATGCTTCTCTATTACTGCGAGTGGCAACCAAGCTAAAACCTTGTTGTGTCAATTGTTTACCCAAATCAACCAAATCGTCACGATCAAGCTTTCTAAGACTGACAAATACTTTACCATTTTCTGGTGCACGCGAACCTGCTGCTAATTGGGCTTTATCAAACGCTGAGGCGAAATCATCACCAACACCCATCACTTCACCCGTTGAGCGCATTTCTGGGCCTAAAATTGGATCCACACCTAAGAATTTATTAAACGGGAATACCGCTTCTTTAACACTGTAATGTGTTGGGATAATCTCTGAGGTAAAGTTAAGTTCTTTTAGGGTTTTGCCCGACATAACGCGCGCTGCAATCGCGGCCAATGGCTCACTAATTGCTTTTGACACAAATGGCACTGTTCTTGAGGCACGCGGGTTAACCTCAATGACATAAATTTCGCCATCTTGATACGCCAGCTGTGTATTCATCAAACCAACCACACCAAGTTTTTTTGCCATAGCGATAACCTGTGCACGCATTTGATCAAGCACCTCGTTATCTAATGAGTATGGTGGCAATGAACAAGCCGAGTCACCTGAGTGAATACCCGCCTGCTCAATATGCTGCATAATACCACCAATAACCACATCCTCGCCATCACAAATAACGTCAATATCAACCTCAATAGCATGATCTAAAAATGAATCAAGTAGCACTGGAGAGTCGTTTGACACTTGTACAGCGGTGTGCATGTAGTGATCTAGAGAATCTTTATCGTAGACAATTTCCATTGCGCGACCACCCAATACATAAGATGGACGCACCACCAATGGGAAGCCAATTGCATCAGCAATATCTTGTGCCTGCTCTAATGAGCGCGCTGTGCCATTAAGCGGCTGCTTTAACTCTAACTCTTGCAACATGGCTGAGAAACGCTCACGGTCTTCAGCCAAATCAATGGCATCTGGCGTCGTGCCGATAATTTTAGCACCACTCTTTTCTAGCGCTTCAGCCAACTTAAGTGGTGTTTGACCACCATAATGCACAATAATACCATCTGGATTTTCAATATCAACCACGGCCAATACATCTTCAAGTGTTAGTGGCTCAAAATACAAACGATCTGAAATGTCGTAATCGGTTGAAACCGTTTCAGGGTTGCAATTCACCATGATGGTTTCAAAGCCGTCTTCGCGCAACGCCAAAGAGGCATGTACACAGCAGTAGTCAAATTCAATACCTTGACCAATACGATTCGGGCCACCACCCAGAATCATGATTTTTTTCTTATCAGTCGGATTAGCTTCACACTGTTGTTGATACGTAGAGTATAGGTAGGCGGTCTCTGTATCAAACTCAGCCGCACAACTATCTACACGCTTAAATACTGGTTTAATGTTTAATGCCTTGCGACGCTCTCTAACCGATGATTCGCTACAATGCAGTAGTTGGCTCAAACGCGCATCTGAAAAACCTTTACGCTTAAGACTAAACATTTGCACTGCATCCACATCAGAAATACTATCGCCATTAATTTGCATCTCAGTTGACACAATGTCTTCGATTTGCGCCAAGAACCAAGGATCCACTTTTGATAAATCAAACACTTCCTCAAGACTCATACCTAATCTAAAGGCATCAGCTAGATAAAAAATTCGCTCACTACGTGCGGTAATACATTCAGATTTAATCTTATTGCGCGCATCATCGGCACCCAAATCAACCACAGGGTCAAGACCAACTTTATCTGTTTCTAGGCCGCGCAAGGCTTTTTGTAAAGACTCTTGGAAGGTTGAGCCCATAGCCATCACCTCGCCCACAGATTTCATCTGTGTGGTTAAACGGTCATCCGCTTTAGGGAATTTTTCAAAGGCAAAACGTGGAATTTTAGTAACTACATAATCAATGCTTGGCTCAAATGAAGCGGGTGTTTTGCCGCCAGTAATATCATTATCAAGCTCATCAAGCGTATAGCCTACTGCTAATTTCGCTGCCACTTTGGCAATTGGGAATCCGGTCGCTTTTGAAGCCAATGCTGACGAGCGTGACACACGTGGATTCATCTCAATAATAGTCAAGCGACCATTTTCAGGGTTAAGTGCAAACTGTACGTTTGAGCCACCGGTATCTACACCAATTTCACGCAGCACTGCTAATGAGGCATTACGCATTACTTGATACTCCTTGTCCGTCAAGGTTTGTGCAGGTGCCACGGTTATAGAATCACCGGTGTGTACACCCATTGGATCAAAGTTTTCGATTGAACAAATAATAATGCAATTATCTTTGGTGTCACGCACCACTTCCATTTCAAACTCTTTCCAGCCTAAGATTGACTCTTCAACGAGTAATTCATTGGTTGGCGATAAGTCTAATCCACGCTCACAAATTTCAATAAATTCATCTTTATTAAAAGCAATACCGCCACCTGAGCCACCCATGGTGAAAGATGGGCGAATCACTGTTGGATAACCAACAGTTTCTTGTACAGCAAAAGCCTCTTCTAAGGTATGTGCAACCGCCGCTTTAGGCATATCTAGGCCAATTTTAAGCATGGCTTCACGGAATAAATCGCGATCTTCCGCTTTATCGATGGCTTCTTTTCTAGCGCCGATCATCTCCACACCGTGCTTTTCAAGCACACCATGACGCTCTAAATCTAGCGCACAGTTAAGTGCTGTTTGGCCACCCATGGTTGGCAACAATGCATCAGGCTGTTCAACTTCAATAATCTTTTCAACCGTACGCCATTCAATTGGCTCAATGTAGGTTGCATCCGCCATTTGCGGATCAGTCATAATAGTGGCCGGATTAGAGTTAACCAAAATAACACGGTAGCCTTCTTCACGCAACGCTTTACAAGCTTGCGCACCTGAATAATCAAATTCACAAGCCTGGCCAATTACAATGGGGCCAGCGCCGATAATTAAAATACTTTTGAGGTCTTGTCTTTTTGGCATTATTTTTTAACTGTTAATGGGTGTTAGAAGTCATCATCTGAAACTGGCACATTGCCATCATAGATATCATTTTCTCGTTTTTGTAAATAAGAAGATCGCATCGTAATGTACGGATCATCAGAATTATCTAATAGATCGGTAATTGGTAATAGCTCAACACGCTTATCAATAATATTCATTGCGCTAGTAGTAATAGCGCCAATATCATTCATATCGTTAATTAAATTAGCATCTGAAGTTAAATCAACATAAACGCCAACCCCATCTCTTGCGGTAGATGGACCCAATAATGGCAACATAACATAAGGGCCTTCCTTAACACCCCATACTGCCATGGTTTGACCAAAATCCTCATCCTTAGTAGTAAGATTCATATTAGATGCCATATCAATCATACCACCAAGTCCAATAGTAGAGTTCACCAAAATACGTGTAAACGTCTCAACACTTTCTACTGGTTTAAACTGCAATATTTGATTGAATAAAGTACTTACATCACGCAAATTACCAAAAAAGTTACTAACACCATCTTGTGCGATTTCTGGAACATGGGCTTTATAAACTCTAGACACTGGCTCTAATAGGTTGTCATCAACAGTTTCATTAAACCCATACACAGATCTATTAACATCCTCAAAAGGATCAACTTCTGCCACTGCAAAGGTGCTACTCATTAGCAGCGCAAAACTGATTAATAATTTTTTCATCAGCTCATCTCCTCAATAAAGCTGTCAAATAAACCGCTTACATCATGTGGGCCAGGGGATGCTTCTGGGTGACCTTGAAAACTGAACGCTTTTTTATCTTTAACGCGCACACCTTGAATGGTGTTGTCAAATAATGAGCGATGAGTTACTTCAAGATTGGCTGGCATACTTTCTTCAGCCACAGCAAAACCATGGTTTTGCGAAGTAATCATCACTTGTTTAGACGCTAAATCTTGCACTGGGTGATTGGCGCCATGATGACCAAACTTCATTTTTTCGGTTTTTGCACCACTGGCCAAAGACAACAATTGATGACCTAGACAAATACCGAACATCGGAATATTCTTTTCCAATAAAGCTTCAATATTAGCAATGGCGTAATCGCACGGCTCAGGATCACCCGGACCATTGGATAAAAATACACCATCTGGATTCATAGCTAACACGTCCGCCACTGGGGTTTGTGCATTAACCACAGTTAAATCACAACCGCGATCAACCAACATTCTTAAAATATTAGTTTTAACGCCGTAATCATAAACCACGACATTAAATTTTGCATCAAGCTGGGCAAACTCGCCTGTTTCTAGAAAATAAGAGCCGCTGTTAAACTGGTATTGTTCAGGGGTTGAAACCACCTTGGCCAAGTCCATATTCTTTAAACCAGCAAATGATTGCGCTTTTTCAATAGCAGCCGCTTCGTCAATGTTGTCACCTGCTACAATACAGCCTTTTAATGAGCCATGTTCACGTAAATGACGCGTTAATGCACGCGTGTCAATATCACTAATAGCAACAATATTGTTGGTTTGTAAATATTCATCCAATGGCATTTCATTACGCCAGTTGCTATGCAAAAGTGGCAAGTCACGAATGATTAAACCTGCAGCATAAACTTTGGCAGATTCTTCGTCAACATTGTTAGTGCCTGTGCTACCAATATGAGGGTAAGTAAGCGCAACAATTTGCTGCGTATATGAAGGGTCAGTCAGGATTTCTTGATAGCCGGTCATTGAAGTATTAAATACGACTTCACCCAGTGTATCTCCACTAGCGCCAATAGATTTTCCATGAAAAATCTGACCATCTTCTAATGCTAATAAGGCAACTTGTGACACCGGACACTCCTGAATGAAAAACTTCGGGAATTTTACCATATTGTCTTAACACCCTGAAGAGCAAATACTCAAATCTAAGGGTATAATTAATTACAAATAATAATGGAGAAATATCATGGAAATTACTGTAGACAATATCAAATGTGGCGGTTGTGCCGGCTCAATTACCAAAAAATTATCGGCAACTTTTGAAACTGACAAAATTGACATAAATATTGAACAAGGTGTTGTTAGCATAGATCTTGATGAATCTAAAAGAGCTGATCTAATCCAGGTGCTACTTGATCTAGGCTATCCAGAAACCGATTCAGTTCATGGTTTTGATTCTGCTAAAGCTAAAGCCAAATCATTTGTTTCTTGCGCCATTGGTAAAATGGACAAATGATTGTAATTGTTAACGGCAAAGAATTAGACATTAACAATTCATCAACTGCTGAGAGTTTGATTGTTCAACTTAACTATCAGGATCAACGCATTGCGCTCGAAGTTAATGAAGCGATTATTCCAAAATCCAAGCATGCTGCATTTGGCTTGAACGCTGGCGATAAAATAGAAATTATTAAAGCGGTTGGTGGCGGTTAGACAAACCAGTTTTTTGGAATTTCGTCCACACCAAATGGTTTAACACTCAACTGCTGAGCAACACCTGCTGATAGCTTAACCTCAACATCCACACTACTTTCTTCTCGACCCTGGGAATAACGCGCCAATACTTGAGCGGCAATTTTAAGATCCTCTTGATTTGGCTCTCCATCAATTAACGCAATAGGGCCATTACAGCTAACTGGATATAAATTAGCGTATTGGTTGCGATAACCCTCTAAGAATTTAACCTCACCCTCTTCCCTGGCAACAATCATCTTGAAACGTTGATTAGGTCTAATGTGGCGTCCTACTTTAAGCATCATTAAATCATCCAGTTGATAATCACGATTACCGCGTGCTTGCCACATATCAACCAATTTATCGGAGTACTGTTTATCCGTTAAGAAGCAACAGCCGCCAGCAGGCGTGGCGTAATCTTCAAATCCGTATTCTTTGGCCAGGGCCATTTGCGGCTTGCGCGTACGCCCAGAAAAATCCAGCAATTGTTCACGATCAACCCAACCTTCTTTTTCCGCTTTACTTGGTGATAGGTGCTTAGCGCACAATGGGCGCAATAATAAATCATCGGCGCCTGATTCTTCTTGTACAACTGGCATGGTGTCTTTACGTTGTGACATTGGGCGCTGACCCATTACCTCGCCAGTAATAATGAAATCAAACTCATTTTCCTCCATCCACTGCTTGGCTTTTTTCACCATAAAACCTTTACAGTCCAAACAAGGGTTCATGTTTTTGCCGTAACCATGCTTTGGGTTTAATAAAACATCGCGATATTCCTCAATCACATCAATAATGTGTAATTTAATACCAAGTTGTTCAGCCACCCATAATGCGTTATTACGCTTTTGCTTGTCGCTCTTTTGCTTGCGAATGGCGTGTGTATGCCCTTCTACGCAAAATCCAGTAAAAAAGTTAATACCCTCAACATGAATGCCTTGATCCAACATTAACTTGGTGCTTAATAGTGAATCTAATCCACCTGATATTAACGAAACTGCTTTAACTTGTTTGCTCATAATTCTCTCATATAACGGTTATAGGCCTTGCCTATAACCTTATTTTCTAATACCATCAACACGACACCAATCATCTTTTTGAACAACGTGCAAATTTTTAAAAAATTCACCATACACCTCAAGGATCATAGGCAATTGATCCGCCATAATGCCTGATAATGCAAGACGTCCGTTTGGCTTGACTAAATTGGAAAAATGTTCACATAAGCCAACTAAAGGGTTGGCCAAAATATTGGCAATCAGTAGATCTACTGGATCCAGCTTACCTTCATCATCTGTATGCAATACTTTAATTTGATCTTGGCAATGGTTAGTCTTAATATTGTTATTCGTCGCAATAACTGCCTGTGGATCATTATCAACAGCAATAGCATACTTAGCGCCAAGTTTAATTCCGGCAATGGCCAAAATGCCCGTACCTGAGCCATAGTCAATCATGGTTTGACTTAAAGGCGGGTTTTCATCTAAATACTGCAAACATAAATCTGTGGTTTGGTGGGTGCCCGTACCAAATGCCAAACCAGGATCCATGTCAATGACGATTGCATCTTTTGGCAATTGGGACGAGTCTTCCCAAGAAGGGCAAATCCAAATCCGTTTACCAAACTGCATAGGATGAAAATCCTTTTTGCATTCATCTTCCCAAACTCTATCTTTTAATAATTCAAAAGTTGCTTGCTCTATTTTGCAAATTTGTTTAAGCATTTGCTTGACGTGCATTTGGTCAACTGCTAAATCAAATAAGGCGGTAATAGTAATATCTGGCCATAGTGGGGTTTCACCCACTGGCGGCTCATAAATAGCATCATCTTTAGAATCACTAAACGTGACTGACACACTACCAAGTCCCATTAGTATTTCACTAACAAAATCAGCTTGCTCTTCAGTGGTTTTTAAAGTTAATTGCATCCAATCCATAGCGTGCAGATTATACCTATGTTCATTATCCAGCATTAATCCCCGTATACCCCCTTAGGGATAGTTTGAAATATCACTATAAAATGGTGATAAAAACTTAAATTTCAGTATAATTTCTCTGGTTCGTACCTTTAACTTTAAACTTAAAGGTTTATTAATTATCAGGAGATATCATGGCTAACGGCATTACAAAAGGCAACAGACCACCATTACAAGGCAATTTAGATTCATTAAGCAAAGCTAACCCTTTAAACTCTAGAAGCGGTAACGAAACTGTTACTTCAACTCAAGATTATAAAAAAGGCATGAAGTCTGCTGAAGAGTTAGAAGAGTACAGATAGTCACTAACGACTTACGTAACTCATAAAAACCCTCGTCAGAGGGTTTTTTATTGCCCAGCGATTTACTATATTGTTTTGCGCAATAAGCATACACCTACAAACAAAATGTGTATTTATAAAACTTGACTTCAATCAATCTTATATAATATACCCAATTAAATTACTATGGTATTAAAAAATGGCATTAGATAGAACAGGAAACGGCTACTTAGTAGACCCATCAATTTGGACTGAAGAGATCATGCATGAAATGGCTGCAGAAGATGAAATTACGCTATCAGACTCTCAAGTTGAGCAAATTCGCTCAGCCAGAGAATACTTTGCAGATAACTCATCGGTTCCGCCAATCAGAACATTTTCTAAATACGTTGGTATTGATAAAAAAATCTTATTTAAAGAATGGCTAACTGGCCCAATGAAACCGATCACAAAATACGGAGGAATGCCACAGCCAACCGGTTGCGTATAACTCTTTACTTCGTCTTTTTCCTTGCTACAGCGTTAAAAAATTAAAATACTCAATCATATAGATTAACTATATTCAATCGAATTTTAATTTTTCGCCTTGTAGAAAGAAAAAATACTCGCAATTAGATTTGAATTAAAAAACCCTCGAAAGAGGGTTTTTTAATGTCTAAGATTTACAAAAATCTTTCTATAGATACCTATTGAGATGTGATTTTTTCATAGATTAAGGCGTAAAGAATTTGAAAATTAGGAGTTTACAATTTAGTAAATGACTGATTTGATAATTCTGACAACAAAAATATATGGAAAAAGCACACTCAACTTATAATAGGCTTTTGACTGAAGCGAGAGCTTCAGTTAGCTTAGACGGGTCTGTACCACCACCCTGCGCCATATCTGGCCTACCACCACCTTTGCCGCCCACTTGCTGGGCAACATGGTTAAGAATCTTCCCTGCTTGATATTGCTTAGTTAAATCTTTAGTTACACCAGCCACTAGCGATACTTTATCACCACTCACTGCAGCCAGCACCACAACGGCAGATCTTAGCTTGTCTTTTAGCTTGTCAGCAATATCGCGCAGATCTTTGCCACTCACGCCATCAACCACAGTAGCAAGCAATTTAACCCCGTTAACATCTTGCGCTTGATTAACTAAATCATCACCTTGGTTGCTGGCCAACTGCTTTTGGAATGTGGCAATTTGCTTTTCTAATTCTTTTTGCTGTTTAATCAGTTGCGCTACTTTCTCTACGGCTTGCGCATTGCTCGATTTTGTCATTTGCGCAATTTCACTCAAACTGTCTTCAGTTTGCTTATCGAACTGATAGGCGTCATAACCAGTCATTGCCTCAATTCGACGCACGCCAGCAGCAATACCACCTTCTGAGGTAATTCTAAACAAACCAATATCGCCCAATTGATTAACGTGTGTACCGCCACAAAGCTCCACTGAAAAATCACCCTTGCCCATGCTTAATACGCGCACCGTATCGCCATATTTTTCACCAAACAGTGCCATGGCGCCTTTCTTTTTAGCAGTTTCAATATCGGTTACATCCGTATGAACAATTGAATTCCCTAAGATGCGACGGTTAACCATCGCTTCAATCTTATCTAGATCAGCTTTAGCAATCACCTCATCATGAGAGAAATCAAAACGTAATTTATCACCGTCTACCAACGAGCCCTTCTGGGTAACCGTTTCACCTAAAACACCACGAAGTGCAGCATGTAATAAGTGTGTTGCTGAGTGATTTCGAGCAATACGCTTACGCCTACGCGCATCAACTTTAGCTTCAAGCACATCACCCACTTTAATCACGCCACTTAGTGCAATACCATGATGCTCAAATGCACCTGTTTTTTGTTTTTGCGTATTGGTAACTTCAAATTCAACACCCTTCGCGCTCAATGTGCCACTGTCGCCCACCTGGCCACCTGACTCGCCATAAAAACTAGATTGCGCCAATACAATAATGCCGTGATCGCCCGCTTCAATCGAATCAACCAGCTCGCCATTTTTAATCAACGCTTGCACTGATGAGCTATTTTCTAATTGCTCATAGCCTAAAAATTCAGTTACTTCGCTAACATCAACACCTTTTTGTGTGGTCTTAAAATCACCGGCTGAACGCGCTCTATCACGCTGTTTGGTCATTTCCGCTTCAAAGCCTGGCATGTCAATGGTGAGGCTACGCTCACGAGCCACATCAGCTGTTAAATCAACCGGAAAACCATAAGTATCATAAAGTTTAAACACAGTTTCGCCGTCAATTTCATTGCCTGTTAGATTGGCAATTGCGGCTTCTAAAATACCCATGCCCTGGTCTAGTGTTTGCGCAAAGCGCTCTTCTTCACGCTTTAATACTTTTTCAACATTCGCTAAAGATTTCTTAAGCTCCGGATAAGCCTCTTTAAACTCTAATGCCAATACCGGCGCCAAACGATAGAAGAACGTTTTCTCAATACCAATTTTATGACCGTGGCGAATCGCACGACGAATAATACGGCGCAGTACATACCCACGCCCTTCGTTTGATGGAATCACCCCATCCACAATCATAAAAGCCGTTGAGCGAATATGATCAGCAATCACACGAACTGATGCGTTATCAGTTTTGATACCCGCCTCTTTAGGGGTTAGCTCAACCACTGCCTTAGTTAGACTGTTAAAGCCATCGGTATCATAATTATTGTTTTCATGTTGCAATACAGCAGCTAAACGCTCAAGCCCCATGCCAGTGTCTACACAAGGTGCATCAAGTGGTTTTAAATAGCCGTCTTCTTGTTTGTCATACTGAGTAAACACCAAGTTCCAAATTTCAATATAACGATCACCATCTTCATCTGCATGTCCTGGCGGACCACCTGCAATCTCTTCACCGTGGTCATAAAAAATTTCACTCGATGGCCCACACGGGCCGGTATCACCCATTTGCCAAAAGTTATCTTTAGCGCCACAACGAGAGATACGATTTTTAGGAAAACCAATTTCATTTACCCAAATAGCTTCAGCTTCATCATCTTCTTCAAAGACACTAACCCAAAGTTTATCCTTAGGCAGGCCAAGCTCTACTGTTAAAAATTCCCAGGCATATTGAATGGCTTCACGTTTGAAATAATCACCAAACGAGAAATTGCCCAGCATTTCAAAAAAAGTATGGTGGCGCGCGGTATAGCCGACATTTTCAAGATCATTATGTTTGCCACCAGCACGCACACAACGCTGACAACTAACTGCACGTGTGTATGGGCGCTTTTCTAAGCCACTAAACACATCCTTAAACGGCACCATGCCAGCATTTACAAATAATAAGGTTTTGTCATTATGCGGAATAAGTGACGAGCTCTTTTCAACGGTATGGTCTTTTGAGGCGTAAAAATCTAAGAATTTTTGTCTAATTTGTGCAGTTTTCATGCGCGTAAACATTGTATAAAAAGGCTTTATTATACTGATTAACTCACTACTTAGACGATAAGCGAGGTATCGCCAGCGCCTTGTCGGATAATTTCAACCTGTCCAGAAGTTAGGTTAATCACTGTGGTTGGCTGTGGTGGACAATAGCCATCATCTACAATCACATCAACCAATTTTTCAACTGCATCACGCACGTCGTCAATATCGTAAAACTCACAACCAGGTAATATCAGTGACACGCTCATCAATGGCTCATCAAGTGAGGCGAGCAAGGCTTGTACCACACCGTGTTCAGTAATGCGCAGGCCAATGGTTTTTTTCTTATCATGCAACAGACGCTTAGGCACATCGCGCGTCCCTTCTAGGATAAATGTATAAGGACCAGGTAAAATTTTCTTTAGTAGGCGAAAGGCATTATTATCCAATTTGGCGTACTCACCAATATGCGCCAAATCACGCATCATTAAGGTGAAATCATGGCGCTTCGAGAGTTGTCTGATTTGACGAATGCGCTCCAATCCAGCTTTATTACCCAAAGCTGTGCCGAGTGCATAGCCTGAATCTGTTGGATAAACAATAACACCACCAGATTTAAGCTCGCTCACCACTTGATCAATTAAGCGTTGCTGAGGGTTTTGTGGGTGAATTTTCAATAGTTTCATTACTACCAATTTCTCCATATTGTGGTTTCAGGATTGGGCATTTCCAGTAGTTTGCCAATCACCATACGTTGGTTTGGCCAGCCATGATAATCAGAGCCTTGAGAGGATAACAAATTAAGCTCCTTTGCCCATTGGCCCACTAACGTTATTTCATCTGCACTACTAGATCCAGTCACTACTTCAACACCATCTAATCCCGCGCCAGCCAAATGGCTTAATAATCGTTTAACTTTTGTATTGGTCATACGATAACGTAATGGATGCGCCAAAACAGCTTGCCCGCCTGCCGCATGTATCCAAGAAATTACCTCATCATACTCAGCCCACTTGCCACCCACGCCGCCGGGTTTTTTACCGGTTAAAAAACGCTTAAACACACTACGCATATCTTTGCACACACCCTCTTGAACCAACATTTGAGCAAAATGTGTTCGAGTAATCATGTCTGTTTTGGCGATAGCCTGCGTTTTTTCCAGCGCGCCAAACACACCAGCACCACCTAGACCTCGCGCCATCTTCTCGGCGCGAACTCGTCGAAATTCTTGATGCCGCTTAAGCCCATCTTGGAGTGTTGCATTATTAATATCAACCCCCAAACCCACGATATGAACCGTCATATTACCCCACATGGCTGACACCTCAACACCATGGATTAGTCTTAAACCGACCTTATCTGCCTGTTGTTGCGCCTCGATCAATCCATCAGTCGTATCGTGGTCAGTTAGTGCAAATACATTACACTCTTGCGCTTTGGCTAAATTGACCACTTCAGTGGGTGATAGAACACCGTCAGAATAATAAGAATGGTTATGCAAATCAATAATCATTATTTATATACATTTTTACGATGTTTGACTTTAACGATAATAATCATTAATTTATTTTCAATAATCTCATACAACACTCGATAATCTCCCACCCTTAATCGATAATAAGGTGACAAATCCCCTACTAATTTCTTTCCCAAATATGGATTTTCAACGAGTTTGGTTTTTATTGCAATTAATATTTTTGCACGCCAATTGTGATCAATTTTCTTTAGATCCTTAATAACCTTATCATCAATCAACAACTTATACATTTAATGCTTTTTCTAATTCCTCAACGCTAATTAAGTTTCTAGAACTATCTTGAGAGCGGCTCTGCACTTCATAATAATCAACCATATCATCTAAATAATTCTCTAAAGCCTCTTTTACAAAAAAACTCTTTGGACGTTTTGTGGCATTAGACAAACCATCTAACTTAGATTGCATTTCTTCATTTAACCTTACAGACAACATATTTAACTCCTAATTTATTTTGTATTATATGTATGACAAGTATAACATTCTTAATAGAGCCAGATAACAAGATTTCGGAAAAGTCTTCAAAAAGCAAAAAAAAAAAAAC